>JABDQZ010000142.1 GCA_013041975.1 Gammaproteobacteria bacterium | reverse complement strand
CACGATATTTTGGAAAATGTGCGGGTTCTAATCGTTGATGATAATGAGGTAAATCGTGAGATTTTGCATAATCATGTCGCCGGCTGGGGGATGAGAAATGACACTGCATCCTCTGGCGAAGAAGCTCTGAGTTTACTGAAGATCGCAGTTGATCATAATGACCCTTATAAGGTCGTACTTCTGGATCTTCATATGCCAGGTATTGATGGCCTGGAACTTGCGCGAAGAATTAATCTTGATGATTCTGTATTCCCTGCCAAGCTCATTATGTTGAGCTCGGCTGGATTTGATTCAAACTCTCCACAGGTTAGAAAAGCCGGAATCTCGCGTTACATTACAAAACCAGTAAGACAACACTTGTTGCTCGAATCACTGCGTCAAGTGATGGGGGAATCTATAGCCCCTGAAGTTGTTAAACAAACTAAGCTGCCAACTTATCAAGCAAAAATACTGCTTGCAGAAGATAATTATGTAAACCAGGAAGTAGCTATTGGCATGCTGATGTCTTTGGGCTGTGATGTCCACCTGGCTGATAACGGTCTACAGGCTGTAGAGTCCTTTTCAAAAGAGCAATACGATATGGTATTCATGGATTGCCATATGCCAGAGATGAATGGTTTTGATGCCAGTGCTGAAATTCGGGATATTGAAAGGATACAGGATCGGACCAATACGCCAATCATTGCGCTCACGGCGGATGTTAATAAAGGAATCCAGGATAAATGTAGTGATGCGGGAATGAATGGTTATGTCAGCAAGCCTTTCAGTCAAACGGACCTGATTCAGACCCTGAATCATTGGCTTAATGCCAAAGACAGCACTGCATATATGGATGCTAATGAAAATATTGAAAATGATAACCAAGTTGAAATACTGGTTGCTGAGCCATTAAATCAACTAAGGAAATTGGGTGAAACCTCTGGTAGAGATGTTATTGGTCGAGCCGTTAGACATTATTTGGAGCAGACACCAGCCGATATGGCCGCACTTCAAGAGGCGGCAACAAAAAAAGATTTTGCTACGTTAAATCGTATCGCTCATAGCTTGAAATCTGCCAGTGCTAATCTTGGCGCGCTGCAACTTTCACAGCAATTTGCATCAATAGAACAAGCAGCTTTAGACGCTAATATCGAAGTAATCTCTTCTAACCTAAGTTTAAGTGAAGCTTTACTGCCAAAGGTATTATTAGCGCTTCGAAACGAAACCGGTGAAAACACTGATGAATCGGAAGCCGTTCAGTCTCAAAAAATTTTAGAAGAAACCATTCTATTAGTTGACGATGATGCAGGATTCAGGTTGACCGCAACTGACGTATTGGAAGGTGCTGGTTTTAATGTCTGGCAGGCTTCTTCAGGACAGGAAGCACTTGAAAAAATCAGGCATGAAAGCCCTGATCTGATCTTGCTTGATGCTGTAATGGACAACATGGATGGTTTTGAAACCTGCCGGTCAATAATCGCATTAGAAGAACTGGTGGATACACCTGTCCTTATGGTGACAGGACTCGATGACCTTGATTCAGTTGATAAGGCTTTTGATTCTGGCGCCAGTGGATTTATCACCAAGCCCGTTAACTTTTCAATCCTTCTGCATCGTATTCGTTTTCAACTTAGGGCAGCAGAGAATGCCAAGTCGCTCAAGGAAAGCCAGAAGCTTCTGTCCAGGGCGCAAAGGATGGCCCGGATTGGTTTCTGGCGCTGGAACTCTAATTCAGGAGAGTTTTTTGCATCAGATAACTTGCTGCAAATGCTGTCTGTGCCATCGGATTTTAAGTTAACTGATATCGACACTTATTTACATTATATTCACCATGATGACCGCAATCGCTTGAAGACAATTATTACTGAAGTTCCGATAGGGGGGCCAATGCAGGCGGTCGATTATAAGATTAACAGTTATAACGGCGATGAAGTGATTGTACACCAGGTCATTGACTTTATGCCTGGAAATGATTCTGTCGTTGTCGGTACTGTACAGGATATTACCAAACAACATTCTGACCAGCAGAAAATTCGCGAACTGGCTTATTTCGATAACCTCACTCAGTTATCAAGCCGCGCCTATTTTTATCTTCATATCGATGAAATCATAAAACAGGCTAAGCGAAATCATGAACGTTTTGGCTTGTTATACATCGATATAGACAATTTTAAGGATATTAATGACAGTTTTGGTCATGATGCAGGAGATAAGCTACTTCAAGGAATAGCAGATCGATTTTCCACGGTATTAAGAGAAACAGACTTTGCAGCGCGTCTTAGTGGTGATGAATTTTGTATCATAGCGGACAATATAACCGAGGATTATGCCGCTATAGTCGCGAACCGTTGCCTCGCAGAAATTAATCAGCCAATTGATATAGGTGTCAGGAATGTCAGTGTGACCTGTAGTATTGGCATCGCTCATTTTCCAGATGATGGGGAAGATGCACAGTCTTTATTAAAAGCAGCTGATAGTGCGCTTTATGCGGCGAAAGGCAATGGCAGACATCAGTTTGCTTTTTACCAGCCTGAATTAACACAACAAGCTGAGCGGCGTTTTCAGCTTGAGCAGGACCTCCGGGTTGCGATTGAGTCGGATCAGCTCATGTTGTATTACCAACCACAAATAGACTCGCAAGACAAAAAAATGATAGGTGTCGAGGCTTTGGTTCGATGGAACCATCCCGAGATGGGCATAATTTTTCCTGATCACTTTATCGAAGTTGCCGAAAGGATTGGTGTTATTAAAGACTTGGGTAATTGGGTGATAAGAGCTGCCTGTGAGCAGATGATGAAATGGCATCAAGAAGGGCTTCCGTTGTTACAGGTTGCCGTCAATATTTCTCCATTGCATTTTTCCGATCCATCAATCGTAGTCTATGTGGAAAATGTGATCAAACAGACAGGGATCCCGGCAAACAAGCTGGAATTGGAGATTACTGAATCCTGCGTTCAGATAAATGAGGATAATCCCGAAACATTTACTAAACTCAGGAAACTGGGCGTCAAAATAGCTATTGATGATTTTGGTACAGGATATTCGTCATTGGCCTCATTGCGACATTTACAAGTTGATACTCTCAAAGTGGATAAGTTGTTTGTAGATGATATACAGAGTGATACTGGTGCAAAGGAATTAGTCCATTCTATAATCGATATCGCCCATAACCTGGGGCATGTTGTCGTCGCTGAAGGGGTGGAAGAAAAAGAACAACAGTTGATCTTAGATGACATGAAATGTGACACAATTCAGGGATATTTCTTTAGTAAACCAGTACCCGCCGAACAAATTAGTGTGTTTTTTAGAAGTGTCTCCAATAACCAAGCAAAAGAAATTAGATAACTTATTGCAGATAAATTGCCATTGCCGGGTAATTTAAGAGTTTATAACTATGAAAATAAATAAAATACTTGTTAGTACATTAATCATTGCCATGGTGGCTTTCTCTTCATCCTCTTTAGCTGATGATGTTACATCATATGATGATTTAGATCTTGCCGACCTTTTGTCACTTGAAATTACTTCTGTCTCAAAAAAGAAACAGCGATTAACAGAGGCAGCTGCTGCAGTATATGTGATCACTGCAGAAGATATCAGGCGATCAGGTGTTACGAGTATTCCAGAAGCGTTACGTATGGCTCCTGGGCTTCAGGTTGCAAAGATGGACAACAATAAATGGGCTATCAGTAGTCGTGGATTTAATGCTCAATTTGCCAATAAGTTGCTGGTGCTAATGGACGGGCGAAGTGTGTATACACCTTCCTATTCCGGAGTGTATTGGGAGGTGCAGGATACAGCCATTGAAGATATTGCCCGGATTGAAGTCATTAGGGGGCCTGGTGCTACATTGTGGGGTGCAAATGCAGTCAATGGGGTAATTAATATCATTACCAAAAATTCATCAGAAACGCATGGTGGACTGGTTGTTGCTGGAGCAGGTGATGAGGAAAAAGGATATGCGACACTCAGGTATGGTGGGCATTTAGGTGAAAATACACATGGGCGTGCCTATCTTAAGTTTAATGACAGGGATAGTAGTTACGCACCGGCTTTAAATAGTTCAGCAGGCGATGATTGGGAGTCGTTTAATGCAGGGTTTCGGTTTGATGGAGAAATTGGTAAGTTTAATAAATGGACCTTTCAAGGTGATATATACGAACGAGATCTGAATCAAACCGTGGGATCGCTATTTGTTAACCCTAATGATCCTGCGAATAATCCTCCTAATTTTGCATCGCCTTATCAACTGCTCAATATTGCCGAAAAGTTTGATGCTTCCGGCTGGAATTTGCTGGGGCGATGGGAACGAAACCTTGAAAATGATGCGTCTTTCAATCTCCAGGTTTATTATGACCATACAGAACGCTCTGAGCTTATTTTAGACCAAGAAAACAACACATTTGACATTGATTTCCAGCACCAGTTTATACCCTCAGAGGGTCATCAGTTAATTTGGGGTTTGGGGTATCGCCATGTGAAGGATGACTTCAATAATAGCTATGGTGTCAGATTACTTCCTAATGAGGCTTCATCACAAACCTTTAGTGCTTTTATTCAGGACGAAATATCCCTGTTAAATGACAAGCTGCGTGTCACCATTGGTTCAAAATTTGAAGACAATGATTATACGGGATTTGAGTTTCAACCCAATATCCGCGCAGTCTGGTTGCCTAAGGAAGGACACACCTTGTGGGGTTCTTTGTCACGTGCTGTCAGGACACCTTCCAGAATCGAGGATAGTGGTTTTCTTGTTACATCGATAATTCCACAATTCCCAGCCCCTGCGATAGAGGTTCCAACCTCAGGAACCAGCGATTTTGAATCAGAAGAATTAACGGCTTTAGAATTTGGCTATCGTGTTCAACCCAAGGAAAATCTCTCTGTGGATTTGTCCTTGTTTTATAATGAATATGATAATTTCCAGACGTTTGAAACGACGAGTTTTACTAATGCGGTTATTCCTGTCTTCCCCTTTGTGACAACCGTACCTTCGCAATTTATTTTTGATAACAAGTCTGAAGCAACAATCTATGGATTGGAACTGGCAATGGATTGGCATCTAAAAGAATGGTGGCGACTTAAAGCTAACTACAGCTACCTTGAGCTATCTATAGAATTGGATTCAGCCAGTACCGATACTATATCACCGCCAGTTAGCGCAGGGTCTGTTCCGAAATCTCAGCTCTATCTAAGGTCTGCTATGGATTTATCCGATAACTGGCAGCTGGATATTTGGGCTCATTACGTAGGCAAATTAAAGCAAACGAGTTTCTCGAATCCACAATCCATACCTGAATACACCAGTCTGAATGCTCGTTTAGCCTGGTTTGTAAAAGAAAACATTGAATTGTCAGTGACAGGAAATAACTTACTTGATGATAGACATCCTGAGTTTGCTGGAGAGCGATATGTAACACCTACTGAGATAGAGCGATCGATTTATGCACAGATTCGCTGGGAACTATAACTTTAAATAATCATTGATTATGTTATTTCTCAATAAGAAAATCAGCTCGCATAGTAAGCGAATATCGGAATTCATCAGGTTCTTATGCCTGATAATGGTTTTGTCTCATATTCCTGCTCAACTGGCCGCAGCCGAAATAGCTGAAGAATATAAAGTCAAGGCGGCATTCATCTTTAAGATGGCAAAGTTTATAGAATGGCCTGCTAACTCCCATACTGATTTTGGGCTTTGTGTGCTAGGTGATGATCGATTTGGAAAAGAATTTGATGATTTTGAATCCAGGAAAATTTCGAGCTTGAACATTAAAGTTAGACGTTACAATCAATCTGCTTCAGTAGATAAAGGCTGTAATATTTTATATATCAGCGAGTCCAAAAGACCCTTTCTTTCAGAGATACTCGATGAGTTTAAGTCTTACCCTGTCGTCACCATAAGTGACATGCGGGATTTTGCAGAACGAGGTGGCATGATTGAATTGACAAGTGGCAAGAAATTAGGATTCATTGTTAACCTTAAGAGTGCTACAAAGGCCGGGATAAAGATTGCCGCACCATTGTTGCAGTTAGCAACTGTCATTAAATAAAAGTACATCTATATTGAAAAGGTTTCTCAGTTTACGCTGGTGCTGCTGGCCATGTGTGTGGCGCTTTATATGGGCTTAAGGCATGAACAGAAATTAGTGCTAAACAAGTAATGGGGCCAGCATTTCCAGGGTTGTTGGAAAAAACTTTTCAGATTAATGCAATGGCAACATCCTGTAACTTTTAACGATACTGACAAATTCACGTAATGCAGCGATGCCGCTGGCTTCTGCTTCATTGCACCAGATTCGCAGGGCATCTAGTCGGGCTTCATGATTTGAAGCCTGTTGTTGCCAGATGTTCTGCAGACGCTGCTCGAACTGGTAGACAGCTTGTAGCGCGTTATTTTTATCAAGCACTTCGGATAATTTTTGACGATCCACTTCGCTTAACAGGGCGCTGTTTAAAGCAGCCATGCGCCTGGCTTTACGATACAGGCGACGCCAGGGTTTTTCAGCATGACGAATTTCATCCCGGAATACGGGTTTTAACACCTTGCGACGATAATCACTTAGTAGTTGCAGGCGGTTAACCGTCAATGCCTTGATCGAATCAATATTCAACTGTGGCGCTTCTGAAGCAAGAGCACGCCGCGGTGCGACTTTCAGTACACGGGCCAGTCCCAGCAGGGAGAATACCCGGATGTAAAACCAGCCAATATCAAATTCCCACCAGCGGTTGGAAAACTTGGCCGAACTGCCAAAGGCATGATGGTTGTTATGTAATTCCTCGCCACCGATCAGAATCCCCCAGGGGGTAATATTGGTAGCCATGTTGGGAATCTCAAAGTTGCGGTAACCCCAATAATGACCGACACCATTGATTACACCAGCAGCCCAGAATGGGATCCACAGCATCTGAACGGCCCAGATGGCCACACCGGCTGCGCCAAACAGTAGAAACTGCAGTACCAGCAGTGTACTGACACCGAGAAAGTTGAAACGCTGGTAAAGGTTTCGTTCAAGCCAGTCATCCGGGGTGCCTTTACCAAACTTTTCCACGGTGTGCTGATTTTGGGCTTCAGCCCGGTAAAGCTCGGCTCCCTGCCAGAGTACCTTGCCAAGGCCACGTGTCTGTGGGCTGTGGGGATCATCCTCGGTTTCACACTTTGCATGATGTTTGCGATGAATGGCAACCCATTCGCGCGTGATCATGCCAGTTGTCAGCCAGAGCCAAAAGCGGAAAAAGTGACTGAGGATAGGATGCAGTTCCAGTGCCCGGTGAGCCTGGTGGCGGTGTAAAAATACTGTTACCGAAATTATCGTAAGGTGAGTAAGTAATAGCGTTAAGACGATATATTCCCACAAGGAAAAATTGAGAAGGCCGTTAAACATGAAAATACCTGTAAAAGATGAGAATTAATCCAGCGTCGGCAAGTGATAAAACACATGCGATATCAAATATTTGACCGCTGATTGAAAAAATAATTCAAATTATTTTTATCTTATTTTTTAACGAGTCCGAGCATCCGGATGCTATAAATACTATTAGGAGAGGATAAATTTAGGAGGTATCAGTCATGCTTGAAGTAAGACATGGTTTAACTATCGGAATGGAAAGAATCGCCAACCGGTTCTTTCTGACCCTGAAGGCATCAGGAAAACTGACCCATGAAGATTACGAGATAATTTCTCCAATGATTGACTCGGCTTTGAGCATGGTCAAAGAGCCAAAAGTGAAAGCATTAATTGATGTTACAGAACTTGAAGGATGGGAACTGCGGGCAGCGTGGGATGATTTGAAGATTGGTCTTAAACATGGGAATGAGTTTGACAAGGTCGCTGTGTGCGGACATGAAAAATGGCAGCAAATGGGGGCAAAAGTCGGCAACTGGTTTTTGTCTGGTGAAGTGAAATATTTTGAGAATATGCATGAAGCGATGGACTGGCTAGGTTTATCCTTATAGCGACTGTTTTTTTCAAAAAGTCCGCTGCTTGTTTGCTTCAATCCGCACGCCTTTTGAGTGGAGGGAGCGTGGTTCTGCCGCTCTCATCAGGTTTTTCTTGTTGTGCAGGATTATTCCCATTCCAGTTCTTCAAACACACGAAGGGCATTTCTGCCTTTCAGTGAGTTATAGTTGGTCAGATAACTGAACTGACTTTGGTCAATTTTCGCGATATCTTCCATTCCGTTACCTTCATCAATGAAGTCCATGACGGCTTGTCGAAGAAATACCAGATAGTCATGGGTATCTGCCTTGGCTTTTGCAAGGGAGGCAGGGTGGCCATGTCCTGCAACGACAACTTCAGGCTGTTTGTCTGCCATTGATTTGAAAACCGAAATCCAGCTTTTATGGGCAGACATTGATCCGATTCTCAGCATACGGTCCATGTAAACAATATCTCCGGTGAACATGATTTTATGATCTGGAAGCCAGATATAGCTGTCTCCAGGAGTATGTGCCTGACCTGTATGATAGATTTCCAGACGTGTGTTACCAATTTCCAGTAGTTTCAGGTCACTGAATGTTTCATCCGCGTGTACATAACTCGTGCCTTCCATCTCCTTGTCACTGAGCAAGCCTGAAAGCCTGTTGAGCTGGCTTTGAAGGCGGGCTTGCTGATCAGCAACTGCCTTTTCACTGGCGATAATGGTTGCACCCAGTTGTTTGAAGTATGCATTTCCCATCCATCGATGGTCCTGTCCTCCGCTATTGATCACCCATTTGATGGGTTGTGAGGTGATTTTACGGATGGCAGTGTGAATCATCTGGGCTCCTTTATACGTCGCACCCGGATCAATGAGTACAACACCTTCATTGGTAACAATAACGCCGAAGTTGGCATTGTTTCCAAGGTTTACGGAATCACGGTTGGTTATTGGTCCAATCAGGGCATAAATGTTATCAGCCAGTTTCTCAGTGGTTAGTACCTGATCAGCATAAAGAGGGTTGCTGATAATCAAACCAGTCAATAAAAACAAAAGATTTCTTAGCATAAATTTCTCCGTAGGAATTAGCTGTGGAAGATCTAAATCAGATATGGCGCAAGTTAGCCAGTCGTAATGGCGATACCGAATACTGAAAACAAAAAGACGTCGAGTTTTACTCATTTAGGAAAGGCTGAGAAAAATCAACTTAATTTGTTGGTGACTTTGTCAAATAATCTTCGACCTCATTCAAGGGTAGTGGCTTACTGAAATAATAGCCTTGTAAATAATCACAACCTTTCTGAATTAAATATTCTTTTTGCGTTACTGTTTCTACACCCTCAGCTACAACCTTCAGTCCCAGAGAATGTGAAAGTGTTATGGTTGCATCACAAATAGTTCTGTCATTGATATCCGACTCAATTTCTTTAACAAAATTACGGTCTATTTTCAAATAATCCACAGGTAATATTTTCAAATAAGCCAATGAGGAATAGCCTGTGCCAAAATCATCGATGGCGATTTTAAAGCCGAGTTCTTTTAGCGTATTTAATATGGTAATGCTGCTTTCAGGGTCACTCATGGCTACAGACTCTGTTATTTCCAAATGTATTCGTTCAGCTGGAATATCATATTTTTTTATTATATTTTGTATATTATTAATAAAACTTGTTGACCTTAACTGTTGAACTGAAACATTGATTGCAATATGTAGCTGCTGATTAAACGTTTTCCAGTCAGTAAGTTGTTGAAAGGCGCTGTCAATTACCCATGTGCCAATATTGATTATCTGACCTGTGGACTCAGCGATTGAAATAAATTTATCTGGTGGAATAAAACCCTTCTCGGGATGCTTCCATCTTATCAGGGCTTCAAAACCGATAACCTGGCCACCATCAGCTTTTACTTTAGGTTGGTAATAAAGTTCAAACTGTTTTTTATGGATGGCAGAACGCAAATCATGCTCTATCTCAGCCATCTCCCTTGCTTGAGCTTCCATTTTTTTGTTGAAAAACTGATATTGATTTCGACCTGAATGTTTTGCATGGTACAAAGCAAGATCCGCATTTCGTAATAAAGCTGCTTTTTCTTTTCCGTCTTTCGGAAAAACGCTAATCCCGATACTCCCACCAATATGAAAGTTAGAATTATTAACTGTAAATGGCTTATTTAATAGATCAATTATTTTATTTGAAATAAGTGTGATGATGGTTGCGGTTTTCACGTCTGATAAAACTACATTAAATTCATCACCACCGATTCGGGCAATCATGTCCGAATCTCTTCTGGCAGCTATTTTTAATCTTTCAGAGACTTCACTTAAAACCTTGTCACCGACGTGGTGTCCGGCGCTGTCGTTTACTCGTTTAAACTTATCCAGGTCGATAGCTAAAATTGCCAGAAATGTTTTTTGCCGACTAGCTTGATGTAGAGCTTGTTCCAAACGCTCATCAAAACTATACCTGTTAAGCAAACCTGTAAGAGTGTCATGACGTGCTAAATACTGTATTTCCTCTTTTGCCTGGCTTTCTATAATTTGGCTTTGTATTTTCAATAACTTGTTTTGATAAAGCGAAATCCAATATTCTTTGTTCGACCTTCCGATCTGAACATGTAGAAAAATATAGTAGGCAGTAAACGCAAAAATGACCCCAAGAGACAAGGTGCTCCAATTAAACAATGAGATCGCTATGCTGGGTAGGAAGAGTGTTAAAAGGTAAAGCTGTGCCAAACTTTTCCAGATAAAAAGACTGATTGCCGAGCCGCCGGCAATACCGATGGTGAACATCAAGGTAATTAATGTAAATTTACTATCTTCATAGAGGAATACATTTACTGCCTGAAATACCCCCCAAACCAGTCCGGTGGTAATAACTGATATCGAGAAAATTATTCTCCATCGAGAAATTACAGTATCTTTTTGTTTTGGTAATAATTTAAGAATGAAATACCTTGAGAAAATACTGGCCAATAGCAAGAAAATTAAGGTATTGGATAACCAGGAATACCCTGAGAGACTGTTTGCATAATTAATCGATAAAAATAAAGTAATAAAAATGATTATCGAACCAGGTATAGATCTTTTAGAGAAGTCCTCGGCGGCTTGATAGTTGATTTTATAGATATCATCATTACTTAGTTCAGGTAATGCCGTATCTCGATATCCATGTAGTAGTGCAGTATTCATTAAGTGTCAAAATTCTCAGCAGAACAGGTAAAAAAATAACCGGTGTTTCATGGAGTAAATTAATCATAGTTGATTATATGATAGGCATTTGGAATTAATCAAAAAGATAGCTAATTCAATAGTATTAACCTGCTTATCAGGGGGATTAAAATTGATGAAAGCAACACATTACCTCATGATTCACTGTTTCCGGGAAGTAGTCATTCGACTAAAGCTCTCGACGCGCTGAGACGGTAAGTAATTGGAGTTATTCATTATCAATAAACATATCGACAGATTTTGTATGATTTAGCGAAAATCAGTTTCGATATAGCTATGACTTCAATCCGGCCTGGATGAAATTAAAAAAAGATTGAAGTAATAACTAACCGCAGAGCTATCGTAGTTATATCTCCATCGATGACCAACTGTATGACATGTAAAGTCCATATATCGCTCCATTGGATCAGAACTGCTAGGAATCAAGAACTTAACATATACAATAACTCTTTCACTCGAAGCAGCAGAGAGTACAGGCTGAACTGCAATACTGCCTCTAGCGGCTGATAATTTCTCCAGAATCTCTTTTGTTTAAAAATATAATTACTCTTAAGAGTACACTCGTGGTTATTACTCAATATGAGTATCTATGATGTGGCATGTGACGTTTTTAGATTTTATAATCGAACAACTTCCACCTGAACTTGCATCTTGGGTCGTGGTTTTGCTGGCCCAATAAAAAGACCCGATACAGCTGGAATTGCCTCTGGATGACGGTGAACTGCCACTGCAA
>JABDQZ010000136.1 GCA_013041975.1 Gammaproteobacteria bacterium | reverse complement strand
CATCAGCGTCAGTCATCGCATCTTCCAGCGAACGTTTATCTGTATCGGCAGCAACACCGAACTTAAAGGGATTCAGGTCCCTGCGTTCAGTATGAATGACGCCTTTTCTATCCAGTACATAGATATGATCACGATGGGCTCCCATACTCATCAGCAATCTGACTGCCGCAATACCCGCTGCCCCTGCTCCCATGACAACCATCTTGGCATCTTCGAGTTTCTTACCCTGCAATTCCAGCGCATTCAACAATCCAGCAACAATAATAATGGCTGTACCATGCTGGTCATCGTGAAAAACCGGTATATCCAGCTGCTCTATCAGTGCCTGTTCAATTTCAAAGCAATGTGGCGCTGCAATATCTTCAAGATTGATACCACCAAACGTCGGTGCTATGCGCATCACGGTTTCAATAAATTCCTGCGGATGCTCGGCATCCACTTCAATATCAAACACATCAATATCTGCAAAGTGCTTGAACAGTACCCCCTTGCCCTCCATCACGGGCTTGCCGGCCAGCGAACCCACATTGCCCAGCCCAAGCACAGCGGTACCATCTGTGATGACTCCAACCAGATTACCTTTGCCGGTATATCGGTAGGCATTTTCCGGGTCATCGGCAATTTTTCGAACCGGCTCCGCCACACCGGGGGTATACGCCAGCGCCAGATCATTCTGGCTGGCAGTAGACTTGGTCACTTCCACACTAAGCTTTCCGGGGCGTGGATTTTCATGGTAATCCAGAGCAGCCTTGTTTATTTCTGCATCCAGATGATGGGAACCTTTATTTTCCGACATTGGGTATACTCGTTGCTTGATTTGAAGGGGGTAGTTTACAGAAGAAATGCACAGAGCTGAATGCAAAAAAAAGGCACCTGATGGTGCCTTCCTTTCGAGTCTGTGTTCCGTTTGGATTAGCGGGAATAACGCTTGCGAAACTTGTCAACACGGCCACCACTATCAACAATTTTCTGTTGACCAGTGTAAAACGGATGACATGAAGAACAAACCTCGATGTGAAGTTGCTTGCCCAGGGTGGAACCTGTCATGAACTCATTGCCGCAACTGCATACGACTTTGATTTCGCTGTAATCTGGATGTGTATCCGCTTTCATGATTTTGCCTTTTAATCTAACCAATTCGCCAAAGGACGCGAATTTTATTAAAAATCAGCAGTCTTATCAAGTCTTATAACAGTATTTTTCTTATCGGCCACCCTTTGCGAGAATTGTTTGGATGATGCCCGATGCAGCAGATCCAGTTGCTTGGCCAATTCCAGCATTCTAGCCGACATCATGGAAGACAAGCTGATACAGCGGCCAATACTATTATTTTGGCGGCGGGTTTCCTGATCGATACGCCATTGATAACGCTTTACATTCAGCTGACGTTCTTCGGGCATGGATTCAATGATCTGATTGATGAGTCGCTGACGAAGGCTGTCAAATTCGCCAGGCCTGTCCTTTGCCAGTTCCATCAATTCATCGAAGTGATCTGAGATGGATATTCCTTTATCAAACATAACAAACACCTTAATAAGCATTTGTTAATACTATAACATATTAATATGCGCTTGCGATTTGATCCTGAGAATAAAAATCACACAAACAATTCCATCAGAGTATTAAGAAAACGATAACCTGTCTCGCTGGGTTGATACTTATCTGACTGTTTTAACAAGAGCTTCTTGTTTAACGCTTCCTGTAAACCGGCTTTAATCAATGAGCGATCCACAAAAGTCTGCTGTTCAAATTCTCCTTCTGTAAAGCCTCTGAACAAACGCAGACGATTCATGAAATACTCGGCAATGAGGTCTTTTTCTGTCAGAAACTGCTCACTGGACAGGAATTTTCCCGCCAGATAATCCTCCGGGTGTCGTCTTTTACTGTTTCTTCTGAAACGACCATCAGCCAATCGCAGTTTTCCGTGAGCACCGGCACCTATGCCTATGTAATCGCCATAGAGCCAGTAATTGAGGTTATGCCGACATTGCCTGCCATCCCTGCTCCAGGCAGAGATTTCATACTGGCGGAAACCCTGTTGTTCCATCAGAGCCTGGCCTGCCAGCTGGATTTCATCGATGGTCTCTGCGTCAGGCATGTGTTGCGGTGGAGTCGCATAAAAGCGGGTATTGGGTTCGAGTGTCAGCTGGTACCAGGAAATATGTTCAGGCCCTAGTTCAATGACTCCTTTGAGGTCTGACAAGGCCTGCTTCACCGTCTGGCCTGGCAAACCGAACATCAGGTCAATATTGATATTGTCAAAACCTGACTGACGCGCAATCGCGAATGCCTGTTGAGCCTGTGTCGATGAATGGATGCGCCCCAGTTGTTGCAATAGCTGATCATCAAGGCTTTGAAAACCCAGAGAAAGGCGATTAATCCCAGCTTGCCGATAGCCACGGAAATTATCAGCATCGGCAGTTCCCGGGTTGGCTTCCAGCGTCACCTCGAAATCGGAATTTATATCAATTCTGGCGGTTATTGCTTCCAGCAAGCGCCTAAAAAAATCAGATGATAAAGTGCTGGGGGTCCCTCCACCAATAAATATTGACGAAAGTGAGCGGCCACTTATATTTTTCAGCTCTGCATCAAAATCCTGCACCAACCTTTCAAGATATTTTGTCTCATTGACTGGCTGGCGTATCGTATGCGAGTTGAAATCACAGTAAGGACATTTCTGCACACACCATGGAATGTGAATATACAGGGATAAGTCAGTGCGCATCCCTTGTCTAGAAGACACCAAGGTCCTGGTAAGACCTTGCCAGTTTCGACAATGAAATCACATAGGCTGCCGTGCGATAATCTTCAACTTTTTCCATGGTCAATTTTGTCGTAATAATATCCTGCAGGGCCAGACGCATACTATCGTCAAGACCTGAACGCACCAGATCAAACTCGTCAGCACCGCGTATCAGTTCATCTCTGAGATAGTTCGGTACCTTACCACCCAGGCTTTCAAGTGCCTGAACAATGTGGCGCCCCCTGGTTTCATCAAACCTTCTTTCCATGCGTCCAAAGCGGATATGAGACAGGTTTCTGATCCATTCAAAATAGGAAACGATGACACCGCCTGCATTGACATAGGCATCGGGCAAAATGCTAACGCCCTTTTTCTGCAATATCCGGTCAGCTTCAAAAGTAACCGGTCCATTGGCAGCTTCAGCAATCAGTTTTGCCTTAATACGGTTGGCATTGGATGCATCGATCACCCCTTCAAGCGCCGCAGGAATCAGGATGTCGCATTCCAGTTCCAGTGCCGCGGCACCGTCTTCAGAATATTCACCTCCAGCAAAGCCTTTTACACCGCCATTGTCACACAAGTAATAGGATAGTGCCTGTATATCCAGGCCTTTCTGATTGATAACAACCCCATCGCGTTCAATAACTGCAATAATTTTTGCATCATCCTCTTCAGAGAGAAATTGGGCGGCGTAGAAGCCGACGTTTCCGAGGCCCTGAATCACTATCTTCTTGCCGGCCAGTGAACCCTCCATTCCGGTTTTTTTCACTTCATCCGGATGACGGAAAAATTCCTGCAGAGCATATTGCACACCACGGCCTGTCGCTTCTGTTCTGCCACGAATGCCGCCGTGCTCAACGGGTTTGCCGGTTACGCAGGCAATATGATTGATGTCTTCCGGATAGAGATGTTTATAGGTATCAGCGATCCAGGCCATTTCACGCTGGCCGGTTCCAACATCAGGTGCCGGGACATTTTCAGCGGGACTGAGAAAGCCCTTGTTGGCCAGTTCTCGCGCAAAACGACGGGTGATGATCTGTATATCATCTCGGGAGTATTCCCTGGGATCGATATAAAGCCCGCCTTTCGATCCACCAAATGGCACATCAACTATCGCACATTTATATGTCATCAATGCCGCCAAAGCTTCGACCTCGTTCTGGTCAACAGTCAATGCATAGCGAATACCACCTTTGGACGGTTGTCGGTGAATACTGTGAACAGCCCGCCAGCCGGTGAAAACCTGAACCCTGCCTTTGATCAAGACTGGAAAGGTAACCTGTAAAACGGACGTACATGGTTTGATGGCCGCAGCAATATCCCGATCAAGATCCATCACTTCTATGGCTCGATCGACCATATGATCTACACTTTGTCTGAAATTCAAACCGGCATGAATCGTAGGTTCGGCCATTATTATTATCCTCGCGGGCGGATTTTGTCTTTATAGCTTAGAGCATAAATTCAGTCACTGCCGGAAAGGCATAATAGCGTTTTAGGCAGGCTGAAGATTGGCATACGAAACCACCAGCCATTTAGGACCGGCGGTTTCAAAATTAACCTGAACTCTCGCTGCCGCTCCCTGACCTTCAGCGTTAAGCACCGTACCCAGGCCAAACTTTGCATGGGAAACTCGCTGACCCAGTCTAAAACCGCTGGCATCTTGCGCCGAAGAAAGTGAACCGCCAGGAGATTCATACGGCCGTGAAACTGCGGGCCTGCTTCTGACCTCTTCTGTCACTTCTGAAGGAACCTCACGCAGAAAGCGTGAGGGCAGGGGGTAAGTTTCCGATCCATACAGGCGGCGTGTTTCCGCATAACAAAGATATAACTGCTGCATGGCTCGCGTCATACCGACATAACACAGACGCCGTTCTTCTTCCAGCCGCTGAGGGTCTTCAGCTGACATGCTGTGAGGAAACAAACCTTCTTCAACGCCACCAATAAATACCAGCGGAAACTCCAGCCCCTTGGCTGAATGCAGTGTCATTAGCTGCACACAGTCTTCATATTCACCAGCCTGTTGTTCTCCGGCTTCCAACGCTGCATGCGCAAGAAAAGCATCCAGCAGGGAAAGATCTTGTTCCTGCTCATCAAGCGCTTCTTCGTATGAAAACTGGCGTGTTGCGTTTACCAGTTCCTGCAGGTTTTCAACACGGTCCTGGCCCTTGCCGTCTTTGGATTTCTGGAAATGCTCCGCCAGGCCCGATGCTTCAATCACCAGGTTGCTCTGTTCATATAGATCATGATCAGTGGTTTGCTCATCGAGCTGATCGATGAGTTCAAGATAAGCCCGCAAGGCATTGGCCGCCCTTGCAGGCATGGCATTTCCCTTAAGTAAGTCCTCACTTGCCTGCCACATGGAACAGCCAAAATCACGCGCATGCAGCCTCACGGCATCCAGCGTGCGCGGGCCTATACCTCTAGGCGGCTGGTTCACGCAGCGTTCAAAAGCGGCATCGTCATGTCGATGCGATACAATTCTAAGGTAGGCGAGGGCATCCCGAACTTCTGCACGTTCGAAGAGACGAAGCCCACCATAGACACGATAGGGTATGGCGGCCTGCAAAAGAGCCTCTTCAAACAGACGTGACTGGGCTGTCGTCCGGTAGAGAATCGCAACATCATTTCTGATATTGCCCTCCTCGATAAACTGTTTCACGCGTTCTATGACAAAGCGTGCCTCATCTACCTCGTTGAAAGCGGCATAGACCCGAATTGGCTCTCCTTCACCATCATCAGTCCACAACTCTTTGCCAAGCCTTGAGGCATTATTGGCAATAACGGCATTTGCACCTTTGAGAATGTTACCGGTTGAGCGGTAATTTTGTTCCAGCCTGATGGCCGTGGTATTGGGATAATGCTTTTCAAAATCACGGATATTTTCAACCCGCGCTCCACGCCATCCATAAATCGACTGATCATCATCACCCACGACAAATAACTTGTCATCATTACCGGCCAGTAATCTCAGCCAGGCGTACTGAATGGTATTGGTGTCCTGAAATTCGTCGACCAGAATATGGGCAAAACGCTCCCGGTAGTGTGTCAGAACATCGGGATTATCGCGCCAAAGTTCATGCGCTCTTAGCAGAAGCTCGGCAAAGTCAATGCTACCGGTGCGGTTACAGGCTTCTTCATAAGCCTGATAAATTTTAATCATCTGCCGACGATAGGGATCACCATCGTCGCTCAGATGTTCAGGACGATGGCCTTCATCTTTCTGGTTATTGATAAACCACTGCGCCTGTCGTGGGGGCCACTTGGCATCATCCAGGTTCATTTCACGGATGATACGCTTGACCAGTCTCTGCTGATCATCAGAATTGAGTATCTGAAAGTTTTTCGGCAGCCCGGCTTCCTGCCAGTGTGCTCTCAACAGCCTGTGGGCCAGGCCATGGAATGTTCCCACCCACATACCACCAACGGGCTGTTCCAGCAGGGTTTCAATGCGTTGCTGCATTTCTTTTGCCGCCTTGTTGGTGAAGGTAACTGCCAGTACGCTCCACGGGGAGGCTCCGAGCACCTTGATTATCCAGGCGATGCGATGCACCAGCACACGCGTTTTACCGGAGCCGGCACCGGCCAGCACCAGGGTAGAGGAGGGTGGGGCAACAACAGCTTCGCGTTGTGCATCATTGAGTCCATCTAGCAATAATTCAGGGTCCATAACGGCAATTATTCAACGGTAACGGACTTTGCCAGGTTTCTTGGCTGATCGACATTGGTGCCTTTGAGGACGGCCACATGGTAGGAAAGCAGTTGTAACGGCACACTGTAAACAATTGGAGCAGTAGACGGATAGATATCTGACAAGGTCAGGTTCTCATAAACATCCAGGTCAATTTTCACATTGTGGTCACTGAACAGGAATAACTGTCCGCCACGCGCACGGACTTCCTGGAGATTGGATAATACTTTCTCCAGCAAAGGATCATCCGGCAGGGCACAGACCACTGGAATCTTTTCATCGACCAGGGCAAGCGGCCCGTGTTTCAATTCACCCGCAGGGTAGGCCTCGGCGTGAATATAGGAAATTTCCTTGAGTTTTAACGCACCTTCCATTGCTATCGGATAAAACGGCCCCCTGCCAAGAAACAGGGCATTATGCTTATCTGAAAAATGCTGCGCCATTTGCTTGATTGAATCAGAAAGCTGAAGAACCACTTCAACCTGACGTGGCAACGCTTCGAGTTCATCAATGTAGGTTTTTTCCTGCGCTGCATTTAAGCCTTTTCTGCGGGCGAGAGCAATTGTGATCAGGCGCAAGGCAACCAGTTGTGTCGTAAAGGCTTTGGTGGAAGCTACACCGATTTCCGGTCCGGCTCGCGTCATCAATGTGACATCAGATTCCCTTACCAGCGAACTTTCCGGCACATTACAGATACACAGACTTCCCAGATAGCCTAACTCTTTGGATTTTCTTAGCGCAGCCAGCGTATCGGCCGTCTCACCAGACTGGGAAATGGTAATGATGGTAGTGCCTTCAACCACCACGGTTTTTCGGTAACGGTATTCACTGGCCACTTCAACCTGGCAGGGTATTCCAATCTCTTCCAGCCAGTACCTTGCCACCAGGCCGGCGTGATAACTGGTACCACAAGCGATGATCAGAACATTTTTGGTTTTATCTAGCAGGTCAGTGGCAACATGGCCAAAACTTTCTTCCAGTAAGCGACCGTTATGAATGCGTCCTTCCAGGGTTTCTGCAATGACTGAAGGCTGCTCAAACATTTCCTTGAGCATGAAATGCTCATAAGGGCCTTTATCAGACTGGCTGGACTTTATCTCTGATTGTCGAACTTCTCTTTGCACCGGTTGATTGGCCGCATCAAGCAGCCAGACAGAATCAAGACGAATGTCCGCCATATCACCTTCTTCCAGGAAGATGAAATTCTGTGTTACCGGCAGCAGGGCAAAGACATCCGAAGCAATATAATTTCCATTTT
>JABDQZ010000141.1 GCA_013041975.1 Gammaproteobacteria bacterium | reverse complement strand
ATCCTGAACAGGCTGTTTCACTGGCTGAAGAAATCGGTTACCCACTGGTGGTACGTCCTTCGTATGTGCTGGGTGGTCGTGCCATGGAAATTGTCTACGGCGAGGACGATCTGCGTCGTTACATGCGTGAGGCGGTCAGTGTTTCCAATGATTCCCCGGTATTGCTGGATCGTTTCCTGGATGATGCGATTGAAGTGGATGTAGATGCCATCTGTGACGGTGAGAACGTGTTGATCGGTGGCATCATGGAACATATTGAGCAGGCAGGCGTGCACTCCGGTGATTCGGCCTGTTCACTACCCCCTTATACGCTCTCGGCTGACATTCAGGATCGCATGCGTGAACAGATTCGCCAGATGGCGCTGGAACTGAAAGTGATTGGCTTGATGAATACCCAGTTCGCCATCAAGGACGACGAGATATACCTGTTGGAGGTCAATCCACGTGCCTCACGTACCGTACCTTTTGTTTCCAAGGCAACGGGTGTGCCACTGGCTAAGGTAGCTGCTCGTTGCATGGCTGGCAGCAGTCTGCAAGAGCAGGCTGTGACAGAAGAAATCATTCCTGAAAATTACTTTGTAAAAGAAGCAATTTTCCCATTCGTCAAGTTCCCCGGTGTGGATACTGTACTGGGTCCCGAGATGAAATCCACCGGTGAAGTGATGGGGGTCGGCAAGACCTTTGGAGAAGCCTATGCCAAGGCGGTCGAAGGTGGAGGTAGTTCATTGCCAACCGCGGGTAATGCGCTACTATCTGTACGTGATGCTGACAAGGATCGTACTGTCGCAGTCGCTCGTGAACTGGCTGAACTGGGTTTCACTTTGTATGCAACAAGTGGTACGGAAGTACCCATTAGTGAAGCAGGCATTGAGTGTCAACGTGTTAACAAGGTGATGGAAGGACGTCCGCATCTGGTGGATATGATCAAGAACGGTGATGTTTCCTTTATCGTTAACACCACTGAAGGCAAGCAGGCATTGAAGGATTCTGCGTCTATCAGACGAGCTGCCCTGCAGCACAAAGTGGCTTATACAACAACAATATCAGGTGCAGAAGCCACCTGTATGGCATTGCGACAAATGGAAGATTTTAGCGTCAATGCCTTGAAAGATTTACACGAGAGAGGCTAATCATGAGTAAAGTACCTCTGACGGTGCGCGGCGCTGAAAAACTGCGTGAAGAACTTAACGAACTGAAAACCATCAAGCGTCCGGCAGTAATTACTGCCATTGCAGAAGCACGTGAGCACGGTGACCTGAAAGAAAATGCAGAATATCACGCAGCGCGTGAACAGCAGAGTTTTATCGAAGGCCGTATCAAGGATATAGAAGGCAAGCTCTCCCATGCACAGATTATTGATGTGAAAACACTTAATGCCAACGGCAAGGTTGTGTTTGGCGCCACTGTTGATGTTGAAGACCTCGACAAGGAAGAAGAGATTACCTATCAGATTGTCGGTGAAGACGAAGCCGATATTAAACAGGGCATGATCTCGATCACTTCGCCACTGGCACGTTCACTGATTGGCAAGGAAGAGGGAGAGGTGGCTGTACTGGATGCCCCGGGTGGCCAGCGTGAACTGGAAATCCTTGAAGTTCGTTACGAGTGATATGTCACTAAAGTGAGGCCAGATTCATAGCGGCTGTCTTGTTTGAGCCGTCTATAATCATCCTGTGGCTTTCCTGAAAAAAATTCCTTTTTTGCTGTTCGGTTTATTGTTTTCCGGTGTTGGTGCATTCATCTTTTACGAAACCGGCTGGATGACATTGAATGACTGGCAGCACATGCAGTCATGGCAATCTGTAGATGCTGAACTTCTAGATGTCAAAGGCCATGAAAATGATACCGAAGCTTCTTACCGTTATCAGGTCGATCAGTTCGCGTATGAAAATGACCGGGTCTATGTAGCATCATTCAAGGATAATATCGGCTCATATCATGCGGACCTTCAGCAACAGCTAAAGAAAAAATATCGCAAGGGTGAATCCATCCGTATCTGGTTCAATCCCGACAAGCCAACCGAGTCAGTTATTGACAGGGACATGCGCTGGGGCATGTTCACTATCGTTGTCGTATTCTGTTCAGTTTTTTTTCTGGTTGGTGTGTTTGTCATGTGGGCTGCCTTAAAGGCAAGCAGAAAGACCAACAAGGCTTCTCGAAGCGAACAGACAGTAAACTGGCAGAGTCGCAAGGGTTGGGAAACTCCGAATATCCGCTCAAATGCAAAATCGACAATGGCCATTCTCTGGATTTTTGCCATTGTCTGGAATGCAGTGAGTTCCCCCATTGTTTTTGTGTTTCAGCAAGAATGGCAGTCCGGTAATTATGCTGTTGTTATCGGTCTGTTATTTCCTCTTGTTGGCATGGGGCTTTTGTATGCAGCTATAAAGGTAACCCGCGAATACCTGCGTTTTGGCAGGGTGCTGTACGAAATGGATCCCTGGCCCGGAGCGATTGGCGGGCATGTGGGTGGCCGTATTCATGTTAAAAACTGGGGGCGATCCTCAGGCTCAGAGTCCGTTAAAAGTAAGGTCATGCTGGAGTGTGTAAAAAGCTATGTGTCCGGAAGCGGCAAGAACCGTTCCAGGCGTGAAAACATCCTTTGGGCTCAGGAAGGTATTCCCGCCATTGAAAACTACGGTAACGGGCTGGCTCTGGCATTTCGTTTTGATGTGCCGGAAGACTTGCCGCAAGCCGATGTGGAACAGTCAGGTACCTATCATTTCTGGCGATTAAGTGTTGAAGCAGAAGCGCAAGGCATAAAACTTGAGCGCAAATATACTATTCCGGTCATTGTGTCTTCCGCTCAGTCACGCTATGTCACACATGACATCAGTGAACAGGTTGAAGAAAAAGCCCGTGAAAAGGACGAAGAAATCAGGGACTCCATCGCTTCGGGAAATTTTGATATCGCAGGATTAAGCCGTGCAATGGACTTCACAGAATTCGGTGGTGAAATGCGCATGGCTTTTCCAATGTTTCGTAACAAGGGACTGACTTTATTCGCCATGATCTTTGCCGGAGGCTTTGGCTTTGCCAGTTATTCCATGCTGACAGAATTTTCTGATGGCGGGTTTTTTCAGGTTTTTATCTGGCTGTTCTCAGTGCCATTTGTGCTCGTTGCCTTGTTCGCTTCAGTGGCGACGGTTTACCTGATGTTCAATAATCTACGGGTGATATTCACCCAGACTGAGATATCGGTACTAAGGCGTTTGCTGTTCATACCCATATATTTCAGGCGCTTTCGTCCATCCGATATTGATCAACTGTTTTTCAAAACCAATGGCAGTACCGGTAGTGGCGTGAAGAAAATCGAGCATTTCAAAATCCGGGCACGCTTAAGAGATGGCAGCAAGGTGACGCTAGCTGAAGATATTGATGGGGAAAGTGCCGCAAAACACTTCCGGGATTATCTGGTGAGACGTTTTAATATTTCCGATTCACTTTGAAGGTAACACAATTTTCGGGTTTTCCGGGTTTCTTCGGAATAACACCAGCACCTGTCCGATTTGCTGAACTTTATCCGCTTTGGAGATGTTCAGAATTTCTTTGATGATTTCTTCTCGTTCATCCCGCTCAGCAGCGATTTTAACCTTGATAAGTTCATGGAAACCCAGGGCTGTTTCAATCTCCTCGAAAATGGTGTCCTTGAGTCCATTTTGTCCAACCATGACGACAGGTTTTAGAGCATGGGCCAGTCCACGAAGGGTTTTGGTTTGATTGGTAGAGAGTGACATTAAGTATTTAGGGTCTGATAACAATACTTGGTATTATGCGCAATAATTGCTTTGGAAGCTTGTGTTTTTCATCTGATCCCAAATTTCTGTTCCTGACTTTTACCCAAACTCAGGTACTACCTCAGTGAGATATTGAATATGGCCCGATCTAAAACCAGTCAAAAATGGCTAGACCGCCACGTCAAAGATGAGTACGTTCAGCGCTCTATCAAGGATGGTTTTCGTTCACGTGCGGTTTATAAGTTGCTGGAACTTGATGAAAAATCAAAGTTTTTCAAAAAAGGTCAGACCGTTGTCGATCTTGGAGCTGCTCCCGGAGGCTGGCTGCAGGTAGCCGCTCAAAAAGTAGGTGAAAAGGGCAAAGTGATCGGACTAGACCTGTTGCCAATAGACGCCCTTGAGGATGTGGAAACCATTGAAGGTGACTTCCAGGATGATGAAATCCTGCACCAACTTCAGGAAAAGATAAAAGGTCAGGAAATTGACCTTGTATTATCCGATATGGCCCCCAATATGAGTGGAATGGCAGCCGTTGACCAGCCGCGAGCGATGTATCTTTGTGAACTTGCGCTGTATTTTGCCGTCGAACATTTGAAACCCGGTGGTTGGTTTGTCTCCAAGGTATTCCAGGGAGAAGGCTTCGAACCGTTTCTCAAGGAAGTCCGCCAGCATTTTGGTAAGGTCGTCATGCGTAAACCCAAGGCCTCCAGACCGAAAAGCCGCGAAATGTATCTGGT
Organism: Gammaproteobacteria bacterium; assembly: GCA_013041975.1. GTDB lineage: Bacteria > Pseudomonadota > Gammaproteobacteria > Chromatiales > Chromatiaceae > JABDQZ01. Next base: position 3,012 of record JABDQZ010000141.1, on the reverse strand, counting down.
AGCCGGGGGCTTCAAACTGTAGTAAGTTAACTTTAATTAATTAGTAGAGGACAATACTGTCATGAGTGATATGACAAAAAATATCCTGCTCTGGATCATCATTGCGGTGGTTCTGATGTCGGTATTCAATAATTTCTCCGGTCAGAAAACGACGGCCAACGCATTGGCTTATTCAGAGTTTCTACAACTGGTTCGTGAAGGTAACGTTTCCAATGTTGTCATCAGTGGCCGTGAAATCAGCGGCAAACTGGGCTCTGGCCAGAATTTCTCTACATTCAGCCCCGGTGATGATGGTCTGATCAGTGATCTGGTCAAACACAATGTTGAATTCAAGGCGACTCCACCTGAGAAACCTTCTGTATTGATGCAGATTCTCATCAACTGGTTCCCGCTGTTTATCTTGATAGGGCTGTGGATATTCTTCATGCGCCAGATGCAGGGCGGCGGCGGTGGCCGCGGTGCCATGTCTTTCGGTAAAAGCAAGGCGCGTATGCTCAGCGAAGACCAGATCAAGGTAACTTTTAATGATGTAGCCGGTGCTGAAGAAGCCAAGGAAGAAGTGTCTGAAATGGTCGACTTCCTTAAAGACCCTTCCAAGTTTCAGAAGCTCGGTGGCAAGATTCCACGCGGTGCCCTGATGGTGGGTCCGCCGGGTACCGGCAAGACCCTGCTGGCTCGTGCTATTGCCGGTGAAGCCAAAGTGCCATTCTTTACTATCTCCGGTTCCGATTTTGTTGAAATGTTTGTTGGTGTGGGCGCTTCGCGTGTTCGTGACATGTTTGAGCAGGCCAAGAAGCATGCACCCTGTATTATTTTCATCGATGAAATTGATGCTGTGGGTCGTCACCGTGGTGCTGGGCTGGGCGGCGGTCATGATGAACGTGAGCAGACACTCAACCAGTTGCTGGTGGAAATGGATGGCTTCGAAGGCAATGAAGGTGTGATTGTCATTGCAGCCACTAACCGTCCTGATGTGCTCGATCCGGCATTACTGCGTCCGGGGCGTTTTGACCGTCAGGTTACTGTCGGCTTGCCGGATATTCGTGGTCGTGAGCAGATCCTGAAAGTCCACATGCGCAAGGTCTCCTTGTCAGATGACATAAAACCGTCCGTAATTGCCCGTGGTACTCCAGGATTTTCCGGTGCCGATCTGGCAAACCTGGTCAATGAGGCTGCCCTGTTTGCAGCACGTGGCAACAAACGTGCCGTGGATATGGACGACATGGAAAAAGCCAAGGACAAGATCATGATGGGTGCCGAGCGCAAGTCCATGGTAATGAATGATCAGGAGAAAAAGCTGACGGCCTACCACGAAGCAGGACATGCTATTGTGGGTCGACTGGTGCCTGCCCATGATCCGGTTTACAAGGTCAGTATTATTCCACGTGGCCGTGCGTTGGGTGTCACCATGTTTCTTCCGGAAGAAGATCGATACAGTCACAGTAAGGAACACCTGGAAAGTCAGGTATCCAGCCTGTTTGGCGGTCGTATTGCCGAAGAACTGATTTTCGGTGAACAATCGGTAACTACGGGTGCTTCTAATGATATCGAACGTGCCACCAGTATAGCCAGAAACATGGTTACCCGCTGGGGCCTTTCTGAAAGACTGGGTCCGCTCACCTATGCCGAAGAAGAAGGTGAAGTTTTTCTTGGGCGTTCTGTAACCGAACACAAAAATGTATCGGATGATACAGCCCATGCCATTGACGAAGAGATTCGTTCAGTCATTGATCGAAACTACGACCGTGCAGAAAAAATTCTGAATGAAAATATGGATAAACTCCATGCCATGGCAGAAGCACTGATTAAGTTCGAAACAATCGATACCGAACAAATTAATTCCATCATGAAAGGCGAAGAGCCAGGCAAGCCCAAAGACTGGGATGACGATTCCAAACCTACTGGTGGTGCCGATACCTCGGATAAATCTTCTGATGATAAATCAGAAGGTGAAATTGGCGGACCTGCCAGTCAGCACTAATCATTAACTCTCTCCCTCTGGGAGAGAACAGGGGTGAGGGGAAGTTTAGCTTGCTCTCACCCCTTTTTATTTTTTAAGTTATGAACACACTCAACTGTGGCCCTCACAAACTTGACCTGAACAATCCTGTCGTCATGGGCATCCTTAATGTAACTCCGGATTCTTTTTCAGATGGCGGCAAATTCAATCAACTCGATGCAGCTATCCGTCAGGCCGAAACCATGGTTGCTGAAGGTGCCGATATTATTGATATTGGTGGCGAATCTACCAGGCCGGGGGCTAAGGCTGTTTCAGTACAGCAAGAGATTGATCGAGTCATTCCTCTTGTTGAGAAGCTTTCCAGGGAGCTGGATGTAGGGATTTCAGTCGACACCAACAAGGCACAAGTCATGACAGAATCTGCCAGCGCTGGCGCTGGCATGATCAATGACGTGATGGCCTTGCAGAATGAAGGCGCATTACAGGCAGCAGCATCACTCGATTCCTCTATTGCCATCTGTCTGATGCATATGCAGGGGCAACCTCGCACCATGCAGCAGAATCCTCAATATGACGATGTAGTGCAGGATATCTTCAGTTTTCTTGAGCAGAGGGTAGAAGACTGTATCGAAGCAGGCATGAGTAGGCACCAGCTTTGTATCGATCCCGGGTTCGGCTTTGGCAAGACGCTGGAACAAAATCTTTCCTTGCTGAAGAATCTTGTAGAATTTAGTAAAATGGAGCTGCCGCTTCTGGTTGGTATCTCAAGAAAGTCAATGCTGGGTACTTTGCTTGGTGATGTGCCACCTGAACAACGAATTGATGCGAGTATCGCAGCCGCCGTACTGGCGTATGAACGTGGTGCGCAAATATTACGTGTGCATGATGTCAGGCAGACTGTGGATGCGTTAAAGATTGCGTCGGCTCTTATATCCCGCGAATTGAACTGAGACTTACATAATGGGACAAAAATATTTCAGAACAGATGGAATCCGTGGCCGCGTTGGTCAAGGCCAGATCACTCCTGAATTTGTATTAAGGCTGGGGTGGGC
>JABDQZ010000139.1 GCA_013041975.1 Gammaproteobacteria bacterium | reverse complement strand
GCTATACGCTTACCGGCAATGACCGAAGTGGAAGGAAACGTCAGGTCAATCAGTGAGTGAAAGGCATCGGTTGCAGCATTACGGCTTTCTGTCGCTTTCATTTGCTGAGCTACCCAACCGGATATCGGTGCGCCGATACTGGTTCCTCCGACCATATCAATTGCTACGTCCAGTTCTTCCAGTGCTCTTAGCACCCCCAGATGAGCGAAACCCCTGGCTCCCCCACCACCCAGTACCAGCCCGGTAGCATAACCCGCAAGAATACGTGCGATGCGAAGGTAATCCGGCTTATGATTTGTCCGCAGGTGGTGGATAAATTTCGGATTGGCGTCTGTCTTGCGTCGGGTAGAAACGTCTTCACTGATTTTTTCTGCTGGCAGCGCATCAGCAATCCATTGTCGGGTATTGCGCGGCCGTTCAGTTCCAGAAGGATGAGTAAACAGCAGGCTCCACTGCTGTCTTGATATTGTTAAGTGCTCTATCAGTTGTTCTGATAAATGGGGTCTCTCGGGGTCAGCGACGATAATGACGTGATCTGCCTGACGTATACAACGCCTGGTCCAGGTATTCCAGCTGCTGTCAGCCTGGTAAAGAATATGGTCGTAGCGACTTTCCTGGTTGTTAAGCCACTGTACCAGTCGAGTATTTCCCGGTTCACCGGTATGACTGTGGGTGATATTCGGTCGTTTCAGATACTGCTCTGTTAAAGTACTACTGAGCAAAATGGTATTGGAATATTGATTGAGACTTTCGTACAGCGAGTCTGCAGTATCAGGCAAGTCAATATCTGGCAATGCCGACACCAGTGCAATATTGGAGCTGTTTGCCAGTGCCTCTTTACCCGGGATATTGGCCCGCAAACGTTTTGATATGGTCTTGTGGATACCCAGCATAATGCGAGGGTAACGTTCGCTCACCCTGTCGAAAATATCCGCATCGATACGAAACAACTCGCAATCACGTACGGCCGTGACGGTAGCGCTACGCTTATCATGCGTAATCAGTGAAAGTTCTCCGACAATTTCACCCTGGCGAAGCAATGCAACATCCCTGACTTCATTATTTTCACCCAGCACACTGACATTCATGGTACCTGATACCAGAACATAAGCACCGTCAGGTTGCTCATCCTGCCGAAACAACACCTCTCCCCTGTTGAGGGTTACCCAGTGGATGTTCTTTTCAATGCGCTGCAGGATTTCCAGTTCAAAATCCAGCCAGTCATTGTCGGCCTGCAAACGAATCAATGGATCAGAAATATCGGATTTAGATGTCCCAAACAGATTATTCAGAAACTGTGACACCAGCAACTTCCAGGTTTGAGCGCGTGCCCTTTCCGACACATAAACCCAGAAGTCCTCATTGTGCTCCAGCAACGAACTAAACATCTCATAAGGAACCTGAAATACCCTGGTCGCTTCGAGGGCGATCACATCAAGCTGACAATCTTCACCATTAATCAGTTCGACTTCACCGATCAAATCTCCAGCGGATAATTCACTCAGAATTCGCTGTTCTCCCCAGTCCCGGGTAAACAGTGAAGCCAGCCTGCCTTCGATAACAAAATAAACATGCTCGATGGCTTCGCCGCTGCGTAACAGGTAGTCACCAGCCTCGACCTCCATCACTGCCATGTTTTCAACCAGCTTTTGCAGTTGCGAGTCTTCGAGCGCTGCAAGCGGCTGACAACAACTTTTCAATGTGGTGATATCAGGCATCGGGCCACACCCATTTAACAGCTGATTCAATATCTTCAACATCAAGCGGTTTGGAGAAAATACCCAGAATATTCAGTTTGCTGGCTGACAGGCTGCTCTCGACCGACTGCATGATTTCCTCATCGACACCACTGACAATGATAATACCGCCTCGATACTCCTGTTCAGCCAGACGTTGCAGAAACTCATAGCCTCCCATGACCGGCATGCGCAAATCGCTGACAATCAGATCAGGTGATGATTGCCTGAGCATGTCTAATGCTTCTCTGCCATTACCAGCCCGTTTAATTGTGGAGAAATGAGCCGCATGTAATAGCTGCTCAATTTCAATAGCCGTTAACTCATTGTCTTCGACCAGCAATATTTCGATGTCTTGCCGACGCTGTGGCACGATAAAGCAGTCCTTCTACAAGCGGATTAAAAAAAAGTAATCAATATCCAACAGCATAATTCAGGATCGCCTGAACTTAAAGACAGAGGGGATAAGTGAACGTCAGAAAGCGCTCAGTACAAATTTTTTCTGTGTCAGCCTGTCATTTTCTATCATGATCTGACAGACCGCATCCTTGTTATCAGCCTGGCTGACAAACAGCAGACGCAACGCATTTTCAGCATCCTCATGAAACGCAGAAATCAGTTGTTGCTGAGTCGCTGCAGCCTGAATCTCAGCAACCGACATACCGCTTTCCAGTTGCCCGCAAAAGTCACTGACAGCAGTTGACTGCATGCGCAACGATGCCAGCATTATGGCGTAAATTAACAGATACACCACCAGGGCCAATGACATGTAAGCAATAAACTTTTTCATGGACAAAAAAATAACCCCTTGATGGTCAAGGGGTTATCAGAATATGGGGTGGGTAACCGGGCTCGAACCGGCGACGACTGGAATCACAATCCAGGGCTCTACCAACTGAGCTATACCCACCATTGGTAAGAAGGCGCGTATTATGGCGATAATTGGCGCTTGAGTAAAGTATAATCAGGCTATGGATATCACCTTCCCAAATTCTGTTCGTTGCTATCTGGTTGGCGGTGCAGTCCGCGACCAGATGATGAACATTCAGTGCAAAGACAAAGACTATATGCTCACCGGTGCAACGCCGGAAATGCTCACAGACCTGGGCTTCCAGCAGGTGGGCAAAGATTTCCCGGTTTTTCTGCATCCCGACAGCAAACAGGAATATGCGCTGGCACGTACCGAGAAAAAGTCCGGTCGCGGCTACACTGGTTTTGTCACGGACTTTCACCCCGATGTCACCGTTGAAGAAGACCTGGCTCGACGCGACCTGACCATTAATGCCATGGCAAAAGATGAAACCAGCGGTCAAATTATTGATCCATTTCATGGCCAGAAAGACCTGCAACAACGGATCTTGAGACATGTTTCCGAGGCTTTCAGTGAAGATCCGCTACGGGTACTTCGCGTGGCACGATTCGCGGCCCGTTTTCCTGGTTTTTCC
>JABDQZ010000134.1 GCA_013041975.1 Gammaproteobacteria bacterium | reverse complement strand
CATTAACACCAATCATTTCAATCGGAGTTGCCCAGTAATCTTTATTGTCCCAGTTTTCAAAGTCGTCACGATAAGGAATTTCGTTGAAAAAATTATTCACCCGTGTGAGCTTGTCTTTTTCAAGAGTTAGTTGTGTTTCAAGCAGGCTACGCCAGTTTTCAGCCCTCTGCTTAGCTTCCATACCGTATTTTTTACCGACCCAATTGATGATTTTGTCATTTAATCCGAGCCCTTCAGCGAGCACAACAGAAACAAGCAGCATGGTCATCAGCATCAGCAACCATGAACTGGAATTTTTTGCTCTGGAGTCCGGGATACACAAGTTCATTGCTGTTAATACAGTCGATATCCGTTGTAAATTACAGATTTATCAAAATACAGTCAGTACTCACAGGTACTTCTCAATAACTGTTTACGAAATAGCCGTTTAGTTATGGAGTTAAGCATAAAATGGCCTGATATAGAAATCTTTATGGATTTTCAAAAGTTTAGTAAAGCCATTCAAAAAAAACTTACGAACTTAATATGTCAGTCGACTAAAACCTTATACATAAAACTACTCTGCAAGGAATTCGAGCAGTGTGTTTTCATCAAGAACTTCCACACCAAGAGACTCTGCCCTGGCCAGTTTGGAGCCGGCTTTTTCACCAGCAACAAGATAATCGGTGTTTTTCGATACGCTGCCAGCGACCTTGGCCCCAGCCTCTAGCAACAGTTCCTTGTATTCAGAGCGAGGACGACTTAATGAACCGGTCAACACGAAGGTTTTTCCTGACACGGGGCTTTCACTGTCATCAATCTCTATAGCTGGCCAGCGAATACCAGCAGCAACGAGTGAATTAACGACTTCGTTATTATGAGACTGTTCAAAAAACGATTTGATATAGGATGCCACCACAGGTCCAACATCCGGTGTTGACTGTAACTGTTCGTCACTTGCTTCTCTGATCGCCTCCAGCGTTTTAAACTCAATGGCAAGGTTGCGGGCCGTTGCCTCGCCAACTTCCCTGATACCAAGCGCATAGATAAAACGATTCAGGGTAGTTTCCTTACTTTGTTCTAATGCATCAACAAGATTTTTGGCTGACTTGTCGCCCATTCGTTCCAGAGATGACAGTTGATCGGCGCCCAGTTGATAAAGATCCGCGGGGCTATGGATCAATCCTTGATCAACCAGTTGTTCGATAATCTTGTCTCCCAGGCCATCGATATCCATTGCCTTGCGGGAAGCAAAGTGCTTTATGGCTTCCTTGCGTTGGGCCGCACAGAACAGTCCGCCAGAGCAACGTGCAACGGCTTCACCTTCTGGCCTGATGATATCTGAACCGCAGACCGGGCAACTTTCCGGTAGTTTGACCGGCAAGGCATTTTCGACACGCCGTTCGCTAAGAACACGGACAACTTCGGGTATCACATCACCGGCACGCCTGATAAATACGGTATCACCTGCCCGGACATCCTTGCGTCTGACTTCACCCATGTTATGCAAAGTAGCGTTGCTGATGGTAACGCCGCCAACAAATACCGGCTTTAAACGCGCTACAGGTGTAATTGAACCGGTACGTCCGACCTGAAACTCAATCGCTTCGACTGTGGTCAGTTCTTCCTGTGCCGGAAATTTCCAGGCGATAGCCCAGCGTGGTGCCCGGGAGACAAAGCCAAGTTTCTGTTGTTGCTTGAGGTCATCAACCTTAAACACAACACCATCGATATCGTAAGGTAGATCTTCTCGCTGACTGGCAATAGCATCATAGGTTGCTTTCAAACTCTGTTGGCCAGTTCGCACAGTCAGTTCAGGTGATACCGGCAAGCCCCAGTTTTTCAATGCAGCCATTATCTGTGAATGAGATTCTCCGACCGGTACAGAAGTCTCTCCCGTGCCATAGCTGAAAAATGACAACGGACGTGTTGCTGTAATTCTTGGGTCGAGTTGTCTTAGTGAACCGGCGGCCGCATTTCGGGGATTGGCAAAGGTCTTTTCAGCGGCTGTCAATGCTCTTTGATTCAGCTTGTTAAAACCCTTTTTCGGCATGAATATCTCGCCACGCACTTCCAGCACCTCAGGATAATCATCACGCAGTAAGGTTAACGGAATGCAATCAATGGTACGCACATTCTGGGTAACATCTTCACCGGTTGTACCATCTCCGCGTGTAGCAGCCGTAACAAGTTCTCCATTTTCATACCGCAAACTGATCGCAAGACCGTCAAGTTTGGGCTCAATGGCCATGGTAATACTGTCAGAGGTTTTCAGCCTGTCCTGAATACGACGCTCAAAGTCAGCCATTTCTTCTACAGAAAAAGCATTATCCAGTGACAACATCGGAACCGCATGAGTAATCTGGGTAAATGCTTTTAGCGGCTCAGCGCCAACACGCTGTGTTGGTGAGCTCGAGGTAATCAATTGAGGATTTTGTGCTTCAAGCTGTTGAAGCTGGCCCATTAACCGGTCATATTCCGAATCTGGTATACGTGGATCATCAAGAACGTAATAGTAGTAATTATGCTGGTTCAGCTGATGGCGCAGCTGTTCAATTTCAGCCTTAACATCCGTTGATGTCATAGTGACTGCATGGCGAGATGCAGCTTGTGCTTGTACTGAACAACCGCTTCACGTTCATGTTCGATACTTTGCGCAGTCATCACGCTATGCGATGAATCCTTAAGTTCAGCACCGACGATATAACGGATACGTTTGGCCACGTCTACCATTTCTGAATAAACTTTTACACAATCAATCGGAGCTGGCAGCTGTGAAAACAAGGTCAGACCCGGCGTTTTGAATGTATCCATGTGGACCTTGTCGAAGGATCCTGGCTCGACGATATTGGCCATGCTGAATACCGACTTGTTGGTCTTTTTATCCATGCGATGAAAAATATTGAATTCACCCAGTTCCAGATTCATTTCAGCAGCCAGATCAAGAATCATCTGCCCACTGATTTCACCGTTTCGCATCACCAGATTGATTTGAAGGATTTTGGTCGGCAGATCGGTTCCAGCTTCGAATTCCTGGAAAGCATCGGTAGATGAAAAAGACAATGAGTCATCATCAACCGCAACGTCACCTGGCTGTGCAGTGAAACTAAGTTCATCGGCAACCGGTTCAGCAGAGACTGGCTCAATATCAAGCCCGGCTTGCTTTTCAGTCTGAAATTCGGGCTCTGAAATAGTCTCTTTTTCAATGACGGGGTCACGGTGCTCTACCTGGTCAAATACTGAGCTATCATGTCGGCTGGCTTTGCGGGAAACCCTTTTTCGGGCAAGTCGTGAATCGACAGGCTTGCGCTTGTCCCAGAAATAGATTCCGGCAACAAAGGCCGCACCAAGAATAAAAAGCACCAGTCTTAAAATATCGGCATCCATTTATACCACCGCTAATTTCGCTGCTTCATCAATATCGACAGAAACCAGTCGGGAAACACCAGGTTCGTACATGGTGACGCCCATCAACTGGTTGGCTATTTCCATGGTAACCTTGTTGTGCGTAATAAAGACAAACTGCACTTTTTCGGACATCTCCTTGACCATGGCACAGAAGCGACCAACGTTGGCATCATCAAGTGGCGCATCAACTTCGTCCAGCATACAGAATGGCGCAGGGTTGATCAGGAAGATAGCAAATACCAGCGCAACGGCTGTTAATGCTTTTTCTCCACCTGACAACAAATGAATACTGGAATTACGCTTGCCAGGTGGTCTTGCCATAATGGCAACACCAGCATCAAGGACATCTTCGCCGGTGAGTTGCAGATAGGCATGGCCACCCCCAAACAGTTTCGGGAACAGTTCCTTCAGACCGACATCAACGGTATCAAAAGTTTCCTTGAAACGTGTTCGGGTTTCACGATCAATTTTTCTGATTGCATTTTCCAGTGTTTCCAGAGACGCGGTAATATCATCGTTCTGCTTGTCGAGATATTCCATGCGCTCAGTCTGTTCTTTAAACTCATCAATCGCTGCCAGGTTAATGGCACCCAGACGGGCGATGCGCCTTTCAAGCTGTTCAACCTGTTCCTGCCATTGTCTTACATTGGCATCTTCCGGTAAATGTAGAAAAATTTCTTCAGGCTGATGACCAGATTCCTGAATCTGCTCCCTGACATTCTGATGACGTACCACAGTTTCCTGGCGCTGCATTTTCTGCTGTGTAATCTGTTCACGACTGCCCTGAACTTTGGTCTCGATCTGCAGGCGCTGCTGTTCGAGTTCACGCACATTAAAGTCAATGCTTTCCAGTTGCTTGCGTGCAGCCGAAAGCTTTTCTTCTACATGCAAACGTTTTTCCAGGTTGGTTTCCAGGTCTTTTTCCTGCTCAACAAGCGGCTGTTCGGATTGGCCTAGAGAACTTGACAGTCCCTGTTTTCGCTGTTCAAGATGCTGCAACTGGCCCGTCATACGGGACAGGTTTTCTTTTAACGCATCCATTGAACTGCGCATGGATTCGATACGCAGGGCAGCTTCGTGAGTTTTGTGTTTTTGCCGAGCGACTGTGTCCTTGATCTGTTGCAGGTTATGACGCAATTCATCACGTTTTTTCACCAGTTCCTCACGGCGGTTACCGTGGGTTTCCATTTCATGCAGGGCGGCATGTAAACGCTCACGTGATTCATCAGACAGGGTTTTTCCGGATGAGATCTGCTGTTCGATTTCAGCGCGTTCCGTAGCCAGTGCAGTAATTCGGTTGTTGATATTGTCAACACGTGCCTTGCGACTCGCAATGTTACTGCGCCAGTCTCCCAGTTGACGATTTATTCCATTGAGCTCACTCTGGATTTTTTCTCGTGACTGCTCGGCAGTGCGGGTTTTGTCACGCGATTCCTGAACCGACTGTTCGAGCGAGGTAATTTGTTCTTCAGTAGTGGCAATTTCTTCACGCAGTGCAGTGATTTCCTGCTCTCGGGCCAGCATGCCGCCTTTTTCATCAGCAACACGATTAACTTTCAGCCAGTTTGGTCCGATCCATACGCCATCAGTCGTGATAACGGATTCATGATGCTGTAAACCGGACCGCATTTGCAAGGCCTGATCAAGAGACTCGGCTGTTTTGATATGCAAAAGAAAAGCGGCGAGATCCAGGTCAGTGGTGACCTGTTTTAACAGAGAATCTTCCGGCACAGAACCCTGATAGGGATTGCTGCTTGCGTCAAACAAAGCCAGGTTACCCTTACTGAGTGAAGCAACAGCTTTAGCTGGCGTTTCAAAATCTTCCAGACAAACTGACTGTAAATGAAAAGCCAGTACCGTCTCGACAGCCGTTTGCCATTGTTTATTGGCTGTGAGTTTTTCCAGCAGACGGCTGGCATTTTTCAGTCCTGCCTGATCCAGCCACTGGTTTACCGTACTTTCCTTTTTACCCAATGCATCCTGTTGCAAAGCTTCCAGAGAAGACAGTCTGCCTTTGGCGGTATTCAGACGTGTACGTGACTGGTTGAGCAGATCACTGTTTTCACGATTTTTCTGTCGTTGCAGATTGATATCATCCAGTACCTGTTTCAACTGTGATTCATGAGCTGCTGCCTGTTCTTCAGCCGATGATACCTTGTCGGCATAGTCATCGATTTCACGCTGGAAAGCTGTGGCATCAAGGCGAGAATGTTCTTCCTGTATCTTCGCCAGGCGACGCTGATACTGCTGTTCCTGTTGTTCAATATGATTAATTTTTGTTCTTTCAACCTGTGCAACCTGTGCCGGCTCGGTGGCCTTGTGATTGAACTCATCCCATTCCTGCTGCCAGGAATGCATGGCATCATCAGCCGTCGTTAAGGTTTCGTTTAAGGTTTTGTCATTTTCCTGTAACTGTTCGAATTCCGGAAGGTCTGTTGCGAGCAAAGTATGCAATTCATTCAGGCGCGACTGATCCTGGTTACAATGATCCTGCGCCTCCTGCCAGGCCTGATCTACCTGTTGCAGATCAGCCTGCTGTTGAGAGCGGGCATTTTTGGTGTATTGAATACTTTCTTCAAGTCGGGCGATATCAGCACCAACTGCATAAAACTGTCCCTGAACCTGGTTAAAACTGTCATTGGCGTCATGCTGTTGTTCACGCTGCTTTTCAAGATCGGATTCAATGCGGCGTTGTTCAGAAATCACGGACTGCAACTGGTTCTCTGATTCAGCCAGCACACGATCTTTCTTTTCCAGTTCTTCATCGAGTGCCTTGAGTCTTAATGCCAGCAGCTCAGCTTTTTTTTGCCGCTCTTCCTGTTTAAACACCTTGTATTTTTCAGCCGTAGCCGCCTGCCTTTCCAGGTGCTGCAACTGCTTGGCAACTTCTTCACGCAGGTCTGTCAGGCGCTCAAGGTTTTCACGGGTATGTGAAATACGATTTTCGGTTTCCTTGCGTCTTTCCTTGTATTTGGAAATACCGGCGGCTTCTTCAAGGAAACTCCTTAATTCTTCAGGCTTGGCTTCAACGAAGCGTGAAATCATACCCTGTTCGATAATGGAATAACTTCTTGGCCCAAGACCGGTCCCAAGGAAAATACCAGTAATGTCACGGCGGCGACAGCGTACGCCATTCAGGAAATAAAGCGACTGGCCATCACGGGTGACCTTGCGCTTGATAGATATCTGGTTGTACTGGGCATACTCGCCACCGACCGTGCCGTCAGCATTATCGAATATCAGTTCAATACTGGCTGCTCCAACGGGCTTTCTGGAGCTCGAGCCGTTAAAAATGACATCCGCCATCGATTCTCCACGCAGCATCTTGGCAGAGCTCTCTCCCATAACCCAGCGTACGGCGTCAATGACATTCGATTTACCACAACCATTGGGTCCGATAACCCCGACAAGGTTACTGGGTAGTAGCACGGTGGTTGGATCGACGAAGGATTTGAATCCTGATATTTTTATTTTTTCCAGTCGCATAATCGCAGAGACAATACCGTATCGGCATGACCTCCGACAAGCGGAGATTTTTTGTTCCTGATCAGTATTGTTAATGGCATCCTAAACGACAGCATTGAAGTAAATTAGCAGTTTATGAACCGACACTTTAGCAGTAGAATAAGTGGTTTTTAACAAACTGATTTTTTTGGGAAAAGTCATGCCCAGCAAACCATCCAAAGAACTTGAATGCTTCGATAATCCTCAACCGGAGCGAGACTACACCATCCGCATTGAAATGCCGGAATTCTCTTGTCTGTGCCCCAAAACCGGCCAGCCGGATTTCGCTACCCTGACTTTGGAATATGTACCCGATCAACTGTGTGTCGAACTGAAAGCACTTAAAATGTATATCTGGTCTTTTCGTGATGAAGGTGCCTTCCACGAAGCAGTGACCAACCAGATACTTGATGACCTTTCTTCGGCCTGTAAACCTCGCTTCATGCGTCTGCATGCCGAATTCAATGTCCGTGGCGGCATCTACACCAATGTTACGGCGGAATATAAAGATCCTGAGTGGACAAGCCCCGAGCCTGTCACTCTTCCATAGCGCCTACAGATCTGATGTTTGTTGGTATTGATATCGGTACATCGAGTGTTAGATGTACAGCCATTGATACATCAAAAAAGGTTATCGCATCCAGTCGGACAAATCTGCCTGCTCCCGAAAACCCTCAACCTGGCTGGTTCCATCAGGAGCCACAACTCTGGTGGCAGGCGGTCAGGCATGGCCTGAAAGATCTGTCAGATCAATTGCCTGAAAAAGCCATTCAGTCAATTGCCGTTGACGGCACTTCATCTACCGTCCTGCTGGTTGATAACAACAATCAGCCTGTCTGTAATGCATTAATGTATAACGACAGCAGAGCCAGCAAACTGTCCTCGGAACTGACCGGTTTTATTCCAGTTGAAAGTATCACCCGATCGGCCTCTTCCAGCCTCTCAAAAGCCATTTTCCTGCTACAGGACAATGCAACCCGTCAACGGGCACGCCACATCATGCACCAGGCCGACTGGATCAATGCCATGCTCACTGGTAACAAGGGTGTCGGTGATGAAAATAATTCTCTTAAACTGGGTTACGACAGTGAAAATCAACAATGGCCTGACTGGTTATCCAACGCACCCTTTGAGTTGTCATACTTGTTACCAGTTATAGTTCAAAGTGGTACAGACATCGGGGCCATTGATCCTGCAATCGCCTCAGAAGTTGGATTACCTACAGGGGTGCGAATTATTGCCGGAACAACCGACAGCACGGCCTCAACACTGGCCACTGGTATTTCACAACCCGGTGAAGCTGTCACGACCTATGGTACAACCATGGTAATGAAGATGATTTCCAGCAGCCCGGTTACTTCAGTTCAACACGGAATTTACAGCCACCATCTGCCTAACGGTTTTTGGCTTGTCGGCGGTGCCAGTAACAGTGGCGGCAATGTGCTGGAAAAATTCTTTAGCGTAAAAGAACTGGATGAATTGTCATCCAGAATTGATATATCCACTTCAAGTGGGCTTGAATACTATCCATTAGCTGGCAAAGGAGAACGCTTTCCTGTCAATGATGCTGAATTTGAGCCCAAACTAGATCCTCGCCCCGATTCAGATGTTCTTTTTTTGCAAGGTATCTTTGAAGGGTTCGCAAGTATTGAAAAACAGGCTTATCAGTTAATTACCTGTTTTGGAGCACCTTTACCAACGAAGATACTAACGGCAGGTGGCAAGGCCTCCGAAAACCAGGCCTTAACAA
>JABDQZ010000135.1 GCA_013041975.1 Gammaproteobacteria bacterium | reverse complement strand
TTATTCGGGATATCCCTGGCGATGACGAGGCAAAGGCCTTGATAGAGGCCATCATTCAAATGTCAAAAAAACTGGGAAAAACAGTTGTCGCAGAGGGTGTAGAGCATCAGGAGCAGCTTGATTATCTGTGCGAAGTTCACTGCGATCACGTTCAAGGCTATTTGCTCGGGAAACCGATGCCGGAAAATGAATTATTCAATCATGCAAATACGCTCATTTAAAAAACAAGAATAAGCGATAAGCCCAAGTTTATAGTGTATGAAGGTTTGAAGGTAATAGAAAAATATGGGTGTTGAAGCGAAATATTCATTGAATGAAAAGGTTGTGATTTCAGCCAGAAAAATACCGATTAATCTCGTCTTGATAATGGTGCTATGCGTGGTGATCATCGAAGTATTTTTGATGTCAACATTATATCAGCATCATTTCGAGCATGAGGGAGATCGACTGTATGAGATTGTGCAAAGTCGCGCCAAAATAATTGAAACTGTAGCACGATCCCATATATTGGATGACAAATTAGACGATGAACTGGTAGAGAGTGCTTTAGATAATACTTTACTGCTAATAGAGGCTGCACATAGTCAATTTCAAGGGTTTGGAAAGACGGGTGAATTTGTTATAGCACACAAGGTGAATGACAATATCGAGTTTATCCTAGACCAGCGACATGCTGATATCGATGAAATAGATTCGTTTAGACGAATCAGCATCGACTCTAATTTAGCGGTCCCAATGAGACTGGCATTGGAGGGAAAGTCTGGAAAAACTGAAGCCCTGGATTATCGAGGCGAACTGGTGTTGGCTGCTTATATTCCAATCGGTGTGCATTCATGGGGACTGGTTGCAAAAATAGACAAGGCGGAAATTCAAGAACATTTTATCTATGATACGTTATTGATAACAGGTTTCACCATCCTCATTGCCGGGGTAGCTAGCTTTCTTTTTTATCGTAGAACTAAGCCTGTTCTTAATCATCTCAATAATAGTGAAGCTGTTCATCGCAGTATTTTTGAAAATGCGCATGATGCCATAGTTATGGTCGATCAGGATATCAATATCGTGTCGGTTAATCCCGAAGTACAAAAGCTTTTTGGGTATGAAGAAGATGAAATTGTTGGAGAGAGCGTACATGTTCTTGTACCTGCGTCATTTCGTCCAAGACATGTTGAATTAGTAAAGAAGGCAGTTGATACAAACGAACAAGGCCCTATGAGCGGTGTGCGAGAAGTATGGGCGCGTCATAAAAAAGGACATGAGGTTCCTGTAGAGATTTCATTAAGTAGAATTGAAGTTAATGGCAAAGCCATGTTTGCTGCCCTGATGAGAGATATCAGTGATAGAAAAAAAGCTGAAAAGTTCCAGTTGGAAATTAAAGAAGAGCTTGAGCATAGGGTCAATGAAAGAACAGAAGAGTTAACTCAAAAAAATCAGCGTCTTAATAAGGAAATAGAAAAACGGCAACGTATCGAAACCGAGTTGTTGGTACGTGATAGGGCAATGGCAGCAACTGCCAATGGTGTTCTCATCACTGATAACACGCAGCCTGATAATCCAGTCATCTATGTTAACCCAGGGTTTGAAAAAATAACCGGTTACCAAAAAGAGCAAATACTCGGTAAAAACTGTCGCTTTTTACAAGGTGGAGATACTGAACAGGAAGGCCTTAAGGATTTACGTAGTGCGATAAAAAATGGTGAAGACTGTAAAGTAACAATAAAAAACTACCGGGCAGATGGAGAAATGTTCTGGAATCAATTGAGTATTTCACCAGTTTTTGATGGCAAAAGTAATATTTCTCATTTTATTGGCATCCAGGAAGATATCACTACGCAAAAACTACAGGCCGAAGAAAATCAAAATCTTGCTCTGGTTGTTGAGAATACCAGTAATACGGTAGTCATTGTTGACTTCAAAGGAACAGTCCAATGGGCAAATGATAGTTTAAATCGTTTCATGGATCTTGATTTTCACAACGCAAAGGCTGTAAAAATCACAGATTTTGGAAGTGAAATTGAGGAAAATAAAATTCAGATCAGCCAGTTAAAGAAATCAATCGATGACCAAAATCCAATCAAAATCGAAATAAAGTTATATGACCTATTAGGAAAGGTCGTATGGATTGAACAAAATATGCAACCGGTTTTCAGTGATTATGGATTAGAAAAATTCATTGTTATCGGTACTGATATAACTGACCGGAAAAGTGCGGAAAAGGCCCTTCTTGAAAGTCAGGAGCGATTTGCATTGGTAATGCAAGGTACCAATGACGGTATCTGGGACTGGAATATTCTGACAGATAACGTCTATTACTCACCACACTTTTTCGAACTGCTTAACTACAGCAAAAATCATAGAGACCAGGGGCTGGAGTTTTTTGTCAATTCTTTAGTACCAGATGTCAGGCTATATGTCTGGGAACAGATAAACAGGCATTTGGAAAGCAAGGAGCCTTTTGATGAGGAATTTCAGATGCAGACGCGTGATGGCAAGCATCGCTGGTTCAGAGCCAGGGGACAGGCAATCTGGAATGATGAAGGACTGCCATTACGCATGTCAGGGTCAATTATGGATGTGACCGAAAGGGTAATTGCTGAGAAAAAAATCCAGCGTTGGAATGAAGAACTTGAACAGCGTGTTGAAGAACGAACAGATGAACTGATTAAGGCCAAAGAAACGGCAGACTCTGCCAATCGAGCCAAGTCCACCTTTCTAGCGGCAATGAGCCACGAATTGAGAACGCCAATGAACGGTGTCGTTGGCATGGTTGATCTGTTGCGTGAAACCGAGCTAAGCCATGATCAAAGCAAAATGGTGCATACAGCCAGAGATTCAGCATTAGGTTTGTTAACCATTATTGATGACATACTGGACTTTTCAAAAATTGAAGCTGGAAAATTGGAAATTGAAAAAATACCGTTTTCTCTGATTGATAGCACCGAAAGTGTAATGGCAACTTTATCGAACAATGCGCAAAATAAAGGTATTGGTTTTGAATTGTTTATTGATCCAGCCTTACCCGACAGGGTGGTAAGTGACCCGATAAGACTGAGACAAATTCTTTATAACCTAGCTGGA
>JABDQZ010000106.1 GCA_013041975.1 Gammaproteobacteria bacterium | reverse complement strand
CGGGTATTCAGATCACTGGCAACCAAGGCACCCAGCAAGCCACCCAGAAACAATCCTGCTGACAATTGTCCAGTCAACTTCCAGATAACGGCACCATGGCGATGATGAGCAGACGCGGAAGAAATTGAGGTAGTAATAATAGAGGCCAGCGAAGTACCAATCGCTGCATGGGAAATAACCTCGTATTCAAAACCCTGCAAGGTAAACAGCCATATCAGAACCGGAACTATGATCAGACCCCCGCCAACCCCCAGCATTCCAGCGAGCATACCTGCAAATATGCCGAGCAGCGCATAAGACGCAAGAAAAATAACATCAATATTCATAGTGTGATTTTATCCCCTTATCACCAACAGTCTATTGAAAGAAAAGTGTTGTTCTGGCTATAGTTCAACATCATTAATAATACTATTCCTTAATACTATGAATATTCGTCGTATCTGCATTCTCGGCGGTACAGGTTTTGTTGGCCGACACCTGATCCCGAAATTTGCGTCCCAGGGCATTGAAACCCTGGTTTTGAGCAGACATCCTGAGCGCTATCGCCAGCTATCTCTTAATCCGGGATGCAGGGTTGTGGAAGCTAATATTTTTGACAAGAAACAGCTGCTGGAAAAATTCCAGGGTTGTGATGCGGTTGTCAACCTGGTTGGTATTCTTAACGAAAAGCAGAAACTGGATTTCAGACGTGTTCACGTAGAGCTCGTTGACAGTGTGACCAACTGCTGCCGTCAGGCAGGCGTAAAACGATTGCTGCACATGAGCGCTCTTCACGCCAGTGCAACCAGTGGCTCAAGTCAATATCTTCGCACCAAGGGCGAAGGTGAAAACCGCGCTCATACCGGTGGCAAGCCGGATGTAGCAGTCACCAGTTTTAAACCATCAGTTATCTTTGGCCCTGATGACAGCTTCATCAACCGTTTTGCAGGCGTGTTAAAAATCCCCGGACCACTACCACTGGCATGCCCGGACTCGAAGTTTTCCCCCGTCTATATCGAAGATGTGTGCGAGGCCATGGCCAACAGTCTGAATCATCATAAAACCTTTGCCCAGCGTTATGAGCTCTGTGGCCCGCAAACCTATAGTCTGATAGAAATTGTGCGCTACATCAGTACCCTGCAGGGAACAAACAAACTGGTATTCGGCTTAAGCAATGGCCTGTCTCAATTACAGGCATCCATTCTGGAAAAACTGCCCGGTAAACTGTTTACCACGGATAATTACCTGTCACTGCAACAGGACAGTGTCTGTTCCGACAAGGATTACAACTTGTTGAGCCTGGGAATCTCTCCCACCTCAATGGACAGTATCGTACCTGCCATGCTGAAACAGGCATCAGAAAAAAACCGTTATCAGACCCTACGCAAGGTCAGGCCATAATCAAACAAGCCATCAAAGCGGTAAAAATACATATCGTGCCACACCCTGAAGTACGTTTTTAATTGTTCTGTTGGTTGAGTCTGCAACTATCTGGGCACTGAGATCCTGCGTAGCAATGAGCTTTCCAAACAATCGCTCAAAGCTGAGGTTTTTAACCGACCCTGACAGTTCATTACTGACCAGAAACAACTCACCCTTCAAGGTGCGATCGTTAGACAGTTTCCAGACAGCCACTTCAAGGTTGCGCGCTGCATTATAAAGTTTTTGCGGATCAAGCTGATCCAGAATAAAAAAAGAAGTCCTACCACCATACGAATCATGAATCATGCTCTTGAGTCCAAATACCAAGGCTAGTATACGATCACCAGCGTAGTCATCTTCAAAAGCCAGTTGCATTGATTCGATGGAGCGTTTACCAAGAGTTTGTTTGATTAAATCCGCTGCATTCTGACTGAAAATCCAGTCAACTTTATTCTGCGCCGATTCAAAATTATCACTACGCCAGTAGTACGGGTTACGCAAATACAGCTTTAACATCAGTTCACGCAATAATTGTTCTGTGACAGCAACCTGGTGATCAAACAGCATGTCCATATCACTTTTGGCTACATTTGACAGCGTAAAGCCGTTTTCCTTGTCGTTATGAACCGGACTGGTTTGCTGACAACCAACAAGGGGCAGCAACAAAATACTCAGTAATAGTTTTTTCTTGAATACAGAAAGATTCATTGTCATTTTGAGCTTGTCGAAAAACCTTATGTATTATTGTAGTGCATTCAAATTGACTAAAAGATCAGCTTAAAGCCGGTCACTCAAATCCCTCATAGCAAAGCCAGACAATGCCGCTTCAATATTTTTTGTCAGCCCGATTACCTTGAATCGCTCTCCCATTTCAGACGGTAACATAAGCGCCTTTACTCCCTGCGATATCGCAATGAAGTTTTCCGTATCATTCGGGTCATAGGTCGATAACAATGTTTCTATACCTGCAGAAACCAGGAAATTTGCCTGCGGTGTAAAACCTGCTACCTGCAAACCGTTATTCTCTGCTGCCTGTTTAACCGCAGAAAAATCAACATTGGCCGTAACGTCCTGCAAGCCAATCAACTTGAACGGATCATCATGTGCCCTGTGCTGATAATGACAAATCAGCGTGCCCATCTTGCGATCAGCGTGATAAAACTCATGGCCTGCATAACCGTAATCAATGAGAATGATCGCTCCCTTGTTCAGGCAGCCAGCCAGGCTTTCAATCCAGCCATCCAGACGGAAATTGATTTCCGAAGTATAACCGTCAGAAAACCTGCCATAAGCCTTTTCCAGTTGCTGGACACGTTGGTACAAAAGCGCTGACGCCTCTTGCCATAGAGGCTTGATCTCATTTTGCTGAACCACCAAAAATTGTTCGAGGATCTCGCCACCCTGTTTCTGAAACATTGACACCGGCATGGCATCGAGCACTTCATTGCCCAGCATTACCCCATTGAATGAGCCTGGCAGTTGAGAAATCCAGGTGACTTTTTCAAGCAAATGAGGCGCTAGGTTTTTAATGGTCTGTTGCTGGCGTTGTTTAAGGTCGGGGCTTAAATCGAGGATCAAGTACTGTAGAGGCAGGCAATCAAGCTTCTCGAGATGCAATAGAATGTGCGCCGCCATAATGCCAGAGCCCGCCCCAAACTCCAGAATATCACCAGAGGTATTTTGCAATATTTCCGCACACTGGTTCGCCAGACACTGTGAAAAAAGAACTGATATTTCTGGTGCCGTAACAAAATCACCGGCAGCGCCGAACTTCTGACTGCCTGCCGTGTAGTAACCCAGCCCTGGTGCATAGAGTGCCAGCTCCATGAAACGATCAAACGGCATTGCACCTGTTGTACTGATTTCATCACGAATGACAGCCTGCAAACGTTCACTGTGTTCGATGGCAGCCTCGTCCGCTGTCACAATGTCAGTTTCTTTCATGGATTTTTAATAAATTTACGGTAGTCTTGTTGTATCGACAGAGTTTACAGGGGATACAATGAACTCTCTATCTGAAAAACAGCACGTCAAGGTTGCTCTGATCACTGGTGCTGCCGGACGCATTGGCGCCCAGACCGCGCGCCGCCTGCATGAAACCGGGATGAACATAGCCATCCACTACCGCAACTCAGAAGAAAAGGCCATGGCACTCAAGGCTGAACTTGAAAGCACTCGGCCGAACTCTGTTGCAACATTTCAATGCGACCTTAATGTCACCGCTGACCTTAAAGGATTGGTTAGCGAAGTCGAAAGCCGCTTCGGCAGGCTGGACGTTCTGATCAACAACGCTTCGAGCTTTTATCCAACACCAGTTGATCAAATGTCTGAAGAACATTGGCATGATCTGGTTGGCAGCAACATGAAAGCTCCACTGTTTTTATCCCAGGCTGCCATACCGCTATTGAAACAAACACATGGATGCATTGTTAATCTGATCGATATCCATGGATTCAGACCATTGAAAAATCACACCATCTACAGTATGGCCAAGGCAGCCAAGGCCATGATGGTGAAATCGCTTGCACGTGAACTGGCACCAGAGATTCGCGTTAATGGCGTTGCTCCCGGAGCCATCGAATGGCCTGATGCTGATGGTCAGACAGGCTCATCGAGTGAAGAACAGGAAAAGATTCTTGCGCGTATTCCGATGCAAAGAAAAGGTGAGTTTGATGATATTGCCAAAACCATTCGTTTTCTGGTTCTGGATGCACCTTATATTACCGGTGAGATTATTACTGTTGATGGTGGACGAACGGCTCAACAGTGAATAGCTGTTCAAAACTCCATCTGATAATGCTGCATTGGCTGGGATTGCTGATCAAACCCCTCCCATAACCTTTTATAGGTCATCTCCAGATGAGGGTGAATGCCGTCTGGTGCTACATCTGACAAGGGTTTTAATACAAACGCATAGGTCAGAATTTCATGCCGTGGAATATTGACACCCTGTTCGGTCAGGTCGTACTGACCATAGGTGAGAATATCGATATCCAGCGTTCTGGCAGAAAACTTTTCTCCACCCCGTGAACGACCGTTATCATCTTCGATTTTTTTTAACATCAGGCTAAGCTGTTCAATGGTTTCATCCGTTTCAACACCAACCACAAGATTGAGGAAATTGTCTCCCTCAAAACCGACAGACTCGCTTTCATAAACAGGCGAAATGACCAGTTCACCATAATGGCTGCGCAAGGTGCTGACAGCTGCCCGGATATTGTCTTCGGCATTAATATTACTGCCCAGCCCGAGCCAGACCTGAAATTTCCCGGACATCAGTTTTTTTCACCACGTTCGATGATCACACCGACATCTCGCGAACCGGAAACTGCACCCTGTTTATTTAATTCAACCTTTACCCATTTGACATCAAATTCATTGCGAATAATATGAGCACACTCTTCAGCCAGGGTTTCCACCAGCTGAAATTCACTTTCACCGACAAATTGGATTAGACGCTTGGCTATATCCTTGTAATTCAATGCATCACGTATGTTGTCAGAGGCTGCAGCTCGAGCAACATCTGTACTCATTTCCAGGTCAAGCACCACGGTCTGGCGTTTTTCACGTTCCCAGTCGTAAATGCCAATAATTGTGTCGATACGTAAATCGCGTAAAAAAATAATATCCATGTTTAGTCCATGCGGATGTCTTCAGAACGTACTGCATTTTATGTCATCCATTGACCAAAACCCAGCCTCGACAGACAATGTATGCATGATTGAATATACGATAATTCCTTTAGCCTATCTAATGGGCTCGATTTCCAGTGCCATCATTGTCTGCAAGTTAATGGGACTACCCGACCCCAGAACGCAGGGATCCAATAATCCCGGGGCAACCAATGTATTAAGAATTGGTGGTAAAAAAGCAGCAGCCATCACGCTGTTTGGCGATATGCTAAAAGGTTTCATTCCTGTTGCGCTGGTGCATCTAGTTTCCGATTCAGCACTGATTTTCGCACTGACTGCGGCAGCTGCATTTCTTGGCCATCTTTATCCGGTGTTCTTTTCATTCAAGGGTGGTAAAGGTGTAGCAACAGCGTTGGGAGTTCAATTTGGATTGCACTGGCAATTGGGACTTGCGGTAGCCGCCATCTGGCTGTTCATGGCCAAAGGCCTGAAAATTTCCTCTCTGGCTGCGCTGGTTTCCATGGCGCTGGCACCTGCCATCATCTGGTATCTATGGCCGGCTCCAGAACTACTGGTCATGCAGATATTTATCAGTGTCCTGCTTTTCTGGCGTCACAGAAATAATATCAAGAACCTGATTTCCGGAAACGAAGGTCAAATCGGCCCGGAACAGGAATAAAAAGAAGAAAATTAGCAGTTTTTAATATAATTTCATTGAATGGAAGGATTAATTTTCTTATAATCTGCTGCAATTTGAATTTTGCGGAGATTTTCCATGACTATCGAACGAATCATACTTGCCGTTGCCGGCGCCTTCATCATGTTGAGCCTGGCATTGGGCTGGGCTTCAAGCCCGGTTTTCCATCATGAATACTGGCTGTTTTTCACCGGTTTTGTTGGTTTGAACCTGTTTCAATCTGCCTTCACCGGTTTTTGCCCGCTGGCAATCATTCTAAAAGCGCTGGGTTTTAAATCAGCGACTGCTTGATTATCTTACTACCCTCTCCTGTTATCAGGAGAGGGAGTGATCAGGCTGGCTCCAGTTCATCCAACGGCCAGCGAGGCCTGGCCTTCATCGCCAATCCCTGAAATTCACCAGCTAATGCCCTCTGGCAGCCTGCATAGGCAATCATTGCTCCGTTATCAGTACAGAATTGCGGACGTGGATAGAACACTCTTCCGCCATTTTTTTCCATAAACGCCTGCAAGCCCTGCCTTAATGCCTTGTTGGCGCTGACACCACCTGCCATGACCAGCGTTGTTGCCGAAACAGACTCCAGTGCTCGACGACACTTGATCATCATGGTATCAACCACCGCATCCTGAAATGCCAGTGCAATATCCGCCCTGGATTGCTGCAGTTGCTCATCGGGTTCGTTTTTCTGCAGATCCGTCCAGGTATTCATGGCAAAGGTTTTCAGGCCGGAGAAACTGAAATCCAATCCAGGCCTGTCCGTCATTGGACGTGGAAAACGAAAACGCCCTGGTGTGCCTTTTTCAGCCAGCGCCGCCAGTTCAGGACCCCCCGGATAGGGTAATCCTAATAATTTTGCTGTTTTATCAAAGGCTTCACCGGCCGCATCGTCCAGCGACTCACCCATTAATACATAGTTGCCAATTGCTTTAACGTTCACCAGTTGCGTATGGCCACCGGATACCAGCAGAGCCACAAAAGGAAATTCCGGTGCTTCATTTTCCAGCATGGGTGCCAGCAGATGGCCTTCCATGTGATGCACTGCAATAGCAGGGATACCGAGCGACCAGGCCAGGCTGCGCCCTGCAGAAACACCAACCAGCAGCGCTCCAACCAGTCCAGGGCCGGCAGTATAGGCGATCGCATCCAGCTGTTCTTTCTTTACATCAGCCTTTTGCAGCGCCTCGCTGATGAGTGGCATCAGTTTGCGCACGTGATCACGAGAGGCCAGCTCAGGAACCACACCGCCATACTCGATATGCGTTTCTATCTGACTGAACAGGACATGCGAAAGCAGCCCTTTTTCACTGTCGTAGACAGCGACCCCTGTCTCGTCGCAGGAGGTTTCTATTCCCAATACCAGCATATTAAAGTCTGTTGTTCACGAAAAACTTTGCAAATTCGAGCGCACGGCTATAGAATTCGCACCCTTATATTTATTAGCAAAACATTTATCTGGTGGGATAGCAATGCCTGAAGTACGTGTAAAAGAAAACGAACCATTTGAAGTAGCGCTGCGTCGCTTCAAACGCTCCTGTGAAAAAGCGGGCGTTCTGGCTGAAGTACGTCGTCGCGAATTCTATGAAAAACCAACCTGGGAAAGAAAACGCAAGGCAGCTGCCGCTGTTAAACGTAACCAGAAACAGGTGCAGCGCGAATCACGCCGCTGGGAACGCCAGTACTAATCGCCATTTCTCCTGACCATGCTCAAGCAGCAAATTACGGATGATATGAAAGCCGCCATGAAGGGTGGTGACAAGCCACGCCTGGGCGTTATCCGTTTAATCCTCGCTGCCATCAAGCAAAAGGAAGTTGATGAAAGAATCGAGCTCAATGACGAGCAGGTTCTTGCCATACTCGATAAAATGGTTAAGCAACGCCGCGATTCCATTACCCAATATGAAGATGCCGGGCGTACCGAGTTAGCCGATCAGGAAAAATTCGAAATCGGCATCATCCAGGATTACCTGCCAGAACAGTTGGATGAAGCTGCCATACTCGAAATGATCGATGCTGCCATTGCTGAAACCGGCGCTGCCTCCATGAAAGACATGGGTAAGCTGATGGGTGTTCTCAAGCCCAAACTACAAGGCCGTGCCGATATGGGTCAGGCCAGTGGTCTGGTTAAGCAGAAACTTTCCTGATTCATCGCTCTTATCCCACATCAGTAACAGCTTGCTCTGCTACTACCTCAGTGCTTGATTTTGATTCCGACCCCTCTATGATTCACCAATGGCCGGACGCATCCCCTCACAATTTATTGACCAGCTACTCAGCCAGGCTGATATCGTGGATATTATCAATGCGCGTATTCCACTGAAAAAAGCCGGACGCGAATTTCAGGCGTGTTGTCCGTTTCACCATGAAAAAACCCCATCCTTTACGGTAAGCCCAACCAAACAGTTCTACCATTGCTTTGGTTGCGGCGCGCATGGATCAGCCATTTCCTTTTTAATGGAGTATGACAACCTGGCCTTTCCGGATGCTGTGGAAGAAGTCGCCAGACAGATCGGTGTAGAAGTACCACGTGAAGATAACGATTATCAGGGACCGGATTACCGTCCACTCTATGATCTACTGGAACAGTGCCGAAAGTTCTATGCATGGCTACTGCGCCACCACCCCGATGCGCCAAAAGCTGTGGAATACCTGAAACAACGCGGACTCAGCGGAGAAGTCGCCGCTACGTATCAGATCGGCTATGCCCCGGCTGGCTGGGATAACCTGTTAAAGGAAATCGGCAAAAACGATACCCAAATTAAACAATTGATCGAAACCGGCATGGTGACAAAAAACGAAAACAAGCAATATGACCGTTTTCGCGATCGCATCATGTTTCCAATTCGAGACAGACGTGGTCGGGTCATTGGCTTTGGCGGTCGCATTCTCGGCGATGAAAAACCCAAGTACCTGAACTCGCCTGAAACCCCGGTATTTCACAAGGGGCGTGAACTCTATGGTTTATATGAAGCGAGGCAGGCACAGAAACAGGTTGACAGGCTGCTGGTTGTCGAAGGCTACATGGATGTTGTGGCCGTGGCACAATTTGGCATCAATTACGCTGTTGCCACGCTGGGAACCGCTACTACCGACCAGCACCTGGAACTGATTTTCCGTACCACACAGCATGTTGTGTTCTGTTTCGATGGTGACCGTGCCGGCAAGGCTGCCGCCTGGAAGGCACTGGAAACGGCCTTGCCACATATGCGTGATGGTAAACAGGCCAGTTTTTTATTCCTGCCTGATGGCGAAGACCCGGACACCCTGATCAGAAAAGAAGGCCAAGCAGCGTTTGAAGAACGCATCAATAATGCATTACCTCTTTCAGAATACCTGTTTGAAAAAATTGCCGAACAGGTTGATATGCGCAGTCTTGATGGCAAAGCCCGCTTTGCAGAACTCGTCAAACCTCATCTTGAACGACTGCCTGAAGGCATCTTCAAGGACATGATGATGCAAAAACGTGATAAAACTATCGGCATACATCAGCAGGGACAGACATCCCCACGTGAACACTTTTCCCGTCCCAACAAGCAATCAAAGACTGGACTCAACACCATACCGCCAGTAAGACGCGCCATTGCGCTGATGCTGCATTTCCCAGCTGAATGTACAGACACGACGATAGCGGAAAACTTTTACAACTCTGATCACCCCGGTCTGCCGCTATTCTGCCAGATTCATGATTTCATCAACCAGCATCCAGAAACCTCGCTGGGCAGTATTCTGGAACACTGGCGCGACACACCTGAATCACAGCACCTGCATAAAATCTCGCAGCTTGAACTGGACATTCTGCCAGAAGATGTCAGCAGCCAGCTTGAAGGTGTCATTCGACAGGTCCAAAAATTGTTGGCCGATCATGAATGGCAGCAACTGCTGCAAAACAAAAGTCCTGGACAGTTAACTGAAGGCGAAAAGAAACGCCTGCAGGAACTTCAATCGCTCAGAAACATCAAATCCGATAATTAACGGCGAATTATTACCAAAATAGTCACATTTCAACTGGCAAATAGTCGGTTGTCGAGCTATAATGGGCGATTCGATTCGCCGAATTTATTTTCGACTTATTTCGGTAAAGTTGTCGGCAAATCTGCCGTTAGATAACCGGCAAGCTATCTGGAAAATATTATCTTAAGGACACTCATGGATCAGGATACGCAGAAATCCCAGCTGAAACAGCTTATCGCCCGTGGTAAAGAACAGGGCTATCTGACTTTTGCTGAAGTCAATGACCATCTACCTGATGGCATTGTCGAACCTGAACAGGTAGAAGACATCATCCGCATGATCAACGAAATGGGCATTTCCGTCGTTGAAACGCCTCCCGATGATGATGAAAAGGCTGTTTCTGATAACGCTGCCACCGATGATGATGCCGTAGAGGCTGCAGCTGCAGCACTGGCCACGGTTGACAGTGAATTTGGTCGCACAACAGACCCGGTTCGCATGTACATGCGTGAAATGGGTACCGTTGAACTACTAACCCGTGAAGGTGAGCTGCGCATCGCCAAGCGTATTGAAGCCGGATTGTTCCACGTCAGTGAAGCGATTTCTACCTTCCCTCCGGTTATCATCGCCTTTCTGGAACAACTGGACAAGGTTGAAGCTGAAGAAACCCGCATCAACGATGTCATTACCGGCTTTATCGATCCTGATGAAGATCCTGACGCTATTCCGGTTGCGCCCCAGCAGGCGGGAGTCATCAGTACAGATGATAAAAATAACAATGAAAATACTGACGATGACTCAGATGATGAAGAACCTGTTGACACAGGCCCTGATCCTGAAGAAGTCGCCAGAAATACCAAGCAGTTGCGCAAACATTGCACTGCATGGATCAAGGCGCTTGAGGCTGGAGATGAGAAAAAGATCGAAAAACATGCCGATCTGACTTCAGAGGCATTCCTGCTGTTCAAGCTGGCACCAGCGCTATTCCATAAACTGACGAACAAATTGCGCACCACAATTACCGATGTACGCAGCCATGAAAAAACCATCATGGAATACTGTGTACGTCACGGTAAAATGCCACGCAAGGATTTCATCACCACATTCCCCGAGCGCGAGTCCGACCCTGCATGGCTGGATGAAATGCTGGAAAAATATCCGGAAACCGCCGATCTGGTTGACCCATACCTTATTGAGATCCGTCGCGCACAGAAAAAACTGGCTGATATTGAAAAGAACGGCCAGCTGCAAATCAGTCAAATCAAGGAAATCAATCGTCGCATGTCGATTGGTGAAGCCAAGGCGCGTCGCGCCAAGAAAGAAATGGTGGAAGCCAACCTGCGCCTGGTTATCTCCATTGCCAAGAAATACACTAACCGAGGCCTGTTATTCCTCGATCTGATCCAGGAAGGCAATATCGGCCTGATGAAAGCGGTCGACAAATTTGAATATCGTCGTGGTTACAAGTTCTCGACCTATGCCACCTGGTGGATTCGTCAGGCGATCACACGTTCCATTGCTGATCAGGCCCGCACTATCCGTATTCCGGTTCACATGATTGAGACCATTAACAAGCTCAACCGAATTTCGCGTCAGATGCTGCAGGAAATGGGACGTGAAGCCACTCCTGAAGAACTGGCCGAACGCATGGACATGCCGGAAGACAAAGTCCGCAAGGTACTGAAAATTGCCAAGGAACCCATTTCAATGGAAACCCCTATCGGCGATGATGAAGATTCACACCTGGGTGATTTCATTGAGGATGCCAATGTAACTTCACCGGCAGAATCTGCAGCAATGGAAGGTTTGCGTGAAGCAACACAGAACATGCTGTCCGGCCTGACTTCACGTGAAGCCAAGGTCCTGCGTATGCGTTTTGGTATCGACATGAATACCGACCACACACTGGAAGAAGTCGGCAAACAGTTCGATGTAACACGTGAACGTATCCGCCAGATCGAAGCCAAAGCGCTGCGCAAACTGCGCCACCCGAGCCGTGCCGAAAACCTACGCAGCTTCCTGGGT
>JABDQZ010000103.1 GCA_013041975.1 Gammaproteobacteria bacterium | reverse complement strand
GTCCATATCGTCGGCCTGTTATCTCCTGGTGGCGTACATAGTCACGAAAATCATATACATGCCATGATGAAACTGGCTGTGGAACGAGGAGTCTCGCAGGTTTATCTGCATGCTTTTACTGATGGTCGTGATATGCCACCAAAAAGTGCCGAAGCCTCAATAACCAAAACCCGGGAACTGTTTGATGAACTGGGTACCGGTCGCATCGCTACCCTGGTTGGAAGGTATTATGCCATGGATCGTGATCATCGCTGGGACAGAGTGCAATGCGCCTACGACCTTATGATAGAAGGTAATGCCAAGTTCGAGGCAGTCGATCCTGTTAGCGCTTTAAAGATGGCCTATGACCGCGGTGAGACCGATGAATTCATGAAGCCGACAAGAATTGGAGAGCCGGTCACCATTGAAGATGGCGATGTTGTGATTAACATGAATTTCAGATCTGACAGGGCAAGGCAGATCACACGACCGTTTATCGAGCTGGATTTTGATGGTTTTAACCGTGATTCAAGTCCGAAGCTAGGTCGTTATGTAAGCCTGACCGAATACAATCGTGATTTTGATATCCCGGTGGCCTTTCCTCCGGAACGCCTGAAAAATGTATTTGGAGAATATATTTCAAAACTTGGTTTACACCAGTTACGAATTGCCGAAACAGAAAAGTATGCCCACGTTACCTTCTTCTTCAATGGCGGCAGAGAAAAACCGTTCGAAGGTGAGGAGCGTACCCTGATACCTTCGCCACAGGTTGCAACCTATGATCTGATGCCAGAAATGAGCGCCCATCAGCTGACGGATGATCTTGTCGATGCAATAGACGGCGGAAATTACGATGCCATTATCTGTAATTACGCCAATGGCGACATGGTCGGGCATACCGGCAATTTTGATGCCGCTGTTTCCGCCATAGAAACACTGGATCAGTGCCTTGGCAGGGTGTTGCAGGCTGTTCACAGAACCGCTTCGGAAGTACTCATTACCGCTGATCATGGTAATGCCGAACAGATGATGGATCCCGAAGTCGATCAACCTTATACCGCGCATACGACTAATCCCGTGCCGCTCATCTATGTCGGAAACAAACCTGTGAAGCTGTTACCCAGCGGGGCCCTGTGCGATATTAGTCCAACTTTACTGGATTTGATGGGGCTGAAGGTTCCGGTGGAAATGACCGGACGCTCGCTACTTGATACGCTTGCGCCGGAGACCGAAACAGCCTGATGAAACCGCCAAGGCTTGCAATCCCGCTTTGGTTCTTTGCCAGTGTTGCTGTCGTCTTGTTTCATCAGCCTGTATTGGCTGCAGACTCGCAACAAAACAAGTTGCAGGAATTGACTGGTGAGATCAAACAGCTTTCATCAGCCATCAGGATGGATAAAAAAACCAGAAAGTCCATTCTGACAAATCTTGCCAATACGGAAAAAGCAATTGGTCGACTGGGCCGACATATCCATAAGCTTCAGGGCAAAATTGCTAGGCTTGATAAGGAACTGCAAGCGCTCGATAAGGATAAAAAAATACAGCATCAAATGCTGCTCAGGGAAAAAAGCCAGTTGCGTTCACTGGTGATGTCAGCTTATGCAACCGGTCGACAGGAACGTATCAAGCTTTTTCTGAATCAGCAGGATCCGGTTTTGATGAACCGTATAATGACCTACTATGATTATTTTAACCGGGAGCGTATTCAGCGTATTGAATCAGCAAGGGCCCTGATTGATGGTATCAGGGATACAGAAGAAGCCATTCACATAAAAAAGCTGGCGCTGGATAGCAGTTATGCCGAAAAAAATGCGCAACTGGAGCAGATACAGCTGGCTGAACGGGCCCGTTCTGAATTACTGGCCAAACTGGATGCTGATATTAATGCCAAGACGAGATCTTTAAGCCAGCTTAAGGAAGATGCGGCCAGTCTCAGAAAACTGCTGGAAAATATACAGCAGCAGAAAATTCAGCAAAAACGCCAACAGAAGTTTTCTTCGCTGAAAGGTAAACTGAATTGGCCTGCAAAAGGGTTTTTAAGTAAATTTTTTGGTTCTGACAAGATTGGTGGTGTTAAATGGGATGGAGTTTTCATCACAGCACCGGAAGGTCGCGAGGTCAGCGCTGTTCATCATGGCAAAGTAGCCTATGCTGACTGGTTAAGAGGCTATGGCCTGCTGGTCATTATTGACCACGGCGAAGGTTATATGAGTCTTTATGGCCATAATCAGACACTATTCAAGGAAGCTGGAGAGTGGGTTGATGCAGGCGAATCGATTGCCCTTGTTGGCAATAGTGGTGGGCAGAAAAATCCCGGGCTTTATTTCAGTATAAGAAGCAAGGGAAAACCCAGTAATCCGAAAAAGTGGTGCAGGAAACTGAAGGGCAGAACCATTCAGACCTGAATTGAGGTCAACTATCCAATGAACAAAAGAATTTTATTTAATACTGGAATATCACTGTTTCTGACTTTAGGCATAAGCAGCAGCGTCTTGGCGTATCAGCAACCGGATAATCCGGATGAGGCTTCCACAGGCAATCTGCCGATCAAACAGCTCAGAGTGTTCTCCCAGGTTTTCGGACGTATCAAAAAAGACTATGTGGAAAAAGTCGATGACAAGGAGCTGCTGGAAAATGCCATTAAAGGCATGCTCTCGGAACTCGACCCACATTCAGCCTATCTTGATGCAGATGCCTTCAAGGATTTACAGGAAGGCACTACGGGTGAATTTGGCGGGCTTGGAATTGAAATCGGTTCGGAAGACGGTTTTATCAAGGTCATTGCTCCAATTGACGATACGCCAGCCCAGCGTGCAGGCGTCAAGGCCGGAGACCTGATAACGCGTATTGATGACAAGTCAGTTAAAGACCTGACACTGGATGAAAGTGTCAAGATGATGCGTGGTAAGCCGGGCACAGAAATTGAACTGACGATCACTCGTAAAACTGAAGAAAAGCCACTCAAGATCAAAATCGTGCGCGATGTAATCAAGGTGGCCAGCGTCAAACACAAGGTACTCGAAAGTAATATTGGTTACATACGAATCAGTCAATTCCAGGCGCGCACCACCCAGGATCTGCTTAAATCGCTTGCCAAAATTAAAAAGAAAATCAAAACTGATATACCCGCCCTCATCATAGATTTGCGAAGTAACCCGGGCGGTATATTGAATTCAGCGGTTTCTGTCAGTGATGCTTTTCTGGAAGATGGGCTGATCGTCTATACCAAGGGTGCCAGTGACGATTCAAAAATGGAATTCAAGGCGGCTCCCGATGATGTTCTGGACGGTGCCCCTATCGTGGTACTGGTCGATGAAGGTTCGGCTTCAGCCTCTGAAATTGTTGCCGGTGCTTTGCAGGATCACAAGCGAGCTGTGATTATGGGCAGAAAGACTTTTGGCAAGGGTTCGGTACAAACGATTGTGCCAATTACAGAGACGATTGCCATCAAGCTCACCACGGCCCGATATTACACGCCATCGGGACGTTCAATACAGGCCGAAGGAGTTGAACCGGATATCCAATTGCAGGAACTGAATATCAGCAGTGCCGACAAAAAGGTCCATGGTTCTGTGTCAGAGGCGGATCTTCAAGGCCACCTGGAAAACGACGGCAATGGCAATGGCAACGGTAATGGAAAAGGTAAAGACAAAAAGAAAAAGACCGATAACAAAGAAAGGTCCCTGGCAGAAAAGGATTATGAACTCAGCGCAGCAGTCAATCTGCTGAAAGGTGTGATCCTCTACAATGAAAATCGTAAATAGTCTGATAGCTTCGCTGTTGGCCATTATAGTTGGTCAGCTACCTGCGTATGCAGGGTCAAAAGCGGAAATAGCCCTGATCATCGATGACCTTGGCAATAACCCGGATACCGGCCTGGCCGCATTACAGTTGCCGGGCAATATTGCGTATTCATTTTTACCCAATACGCCTCACGCAACCATTCTGGCGGAACTGGCACATGAAAAAGGCAAACAAGTCATGGTGCATATTCCGATGGAATCAGAACACCATGAAAGGCTGGGGCCCAATGCCCTGCTGGCGGACATGGAAGAGCAGGAATATAAAAGTGTGCTTCAGGCTGCACTTGAAGCGGTGCCTTATGCAGTTGGCCTGAATAATCACATGGGCAGTCTGTTGACCCAGAAAGAAATGCCGATGCAATGGCTGATGGATGTATTGGGGCAAAACAACCTGTTTTTTCTCGACAGCAGAACCACGACCAAAACGGTTGCACAGAAAACAGCTGGCATCATGGGCATTACAACATTACGCCGTGATGTCTTCCTGGATAATTCGCGTGATGAAGCGGCAATTCGTATTCAGTTTGCAGAATTGATCAGCAAGGCCAAAAGGCGTGGCTATGCGACAGGTATTGCCCATCCGTATCCAGAAACCATAACGGTTTTAAAACAGATGCTGCCTGATCTCGAAAAACAAGGCATCCAACTGGTGTTTGCATCTGACATTGCAGCACGCTACCCAGCAATCAACAAAACGGAAAAATCCGGGAGTACAGCATGGCAAGAGTCCTCGTTCCACTCGCCCAGGGTTGTGAAGAACTTGAAGCAGTAACCATTATTGATTTACTCAGGCGAGCCGGCATAGAAGTGATCACTGCTTCGCTTGATAATGATGATGTTGTTGCCAGCCGGGGAGTCAGGCTGGTTGCTGATGAATTGCTGGATGATGTGATGGGCGATGATTTTGATATGATTGTTTTGCCTGGAGGCTTACCTGGAGCCGATCATCTGGATAATGATGAGCGCATACACTATCTACTGAAAAGAATGAATGAAAAAGGGCATTATACGGCAGCGATCTGTGCAGCACCCAAGGTGCTTGCCAATGCCGGTCTGCTTGAAGGTAAGAAAGCCACCAGTTATCCAGGATTTATTGACAAGATGTCGTTACCTCAAACCCGGGTGCTGGAAACCCCGGTAGTGACAGATGGCAAGGTAATAACGTCCAGGGGGCCCGGTACGGCCATGGATTTTGCGCTGCAGTTGATTGAAACGCTTGCAGGCAAGGAAAAAAGAATTGAAGTCGAACAACCATTAATGAGACCCGTCTCGTAAGGAAATTCCATGAAAGCAAAAACTGCGATTGCTGTGCCATTGATTTTAATCGGGGGCGTATACCTTGGCCTCAAAGCCTATGTTTATTTTTCAGCAAAAAGTGATGTTGATAATATAGTCAAGCAGGCTTCATTGTTTGCCGATGTCCGCTATGGTGGAATTTCATCCGATTTGATGGAGGGCAGCATCAGTGTTAATGATGTTGTCATTTTACCAAGAACCCTGCAGGACGAAATCCAGATTCATGAGCTCAAGATGCAGGGAGACGGTCCCGGTTTTCTGTTCACAGATACCTCAAAATGGGCACAACAAACACCTGAGTTCCTGAAACTTTCCATGAAGGGCTTAAGAGTTGGACTAGATGGCGAATTATATCGCTCTCTGGGTCAGATGCAGATGCAGCAGGCAAAAGCCAGGAAAGCCAAACCAGCCGCCACCTGTGAGTTTGGCAGTTCATTCAGTGCAGAAGACTTGAGGGCGCTGGGATATGATGAACTGTTTGCCAATGCTTCTTTCACTGTTGCCCATGACAAGCTTGATAGCAAGACCAAAATGGAAATCAACCTGGAAATGGAAGATATGGCCGAAGTTGACATGAACATGTCGATGAAAGGCGGCGGTGCCCCGATGATGATGGCAATGGCACCACAGCCATCAGAGATCCGTTTTATCTATTCGGTTGATCCAGAGTTCATGAAAGGATCAAAAAAGTATTGTGCCAGTGTGTTGAAAATGGATGAACAGGCTTATGTGAATCATCTCGCTTCAGCCAAAGAATCCGATTATCAGAAATATTACGGTTTTATTCCTGGTCAGGGTATCCGTGATGCGGTCAAGAAGTTCATGAACGAAGGAGGCGAAGTGGATATCCGAATGCGTCCCTCTTCAGATGTGAACCCGATGGTGCTGAACCAGTTCCGTC
>JABDQZ010000131.1 GCA_013041975.1 Gammaproteobacteria bacterium | reverse complement strand
AGGTTACCCTGACCGATCGCGTATACCTTGCCATCAATACCTTTTAATGGCGTCATCAGCAAGCTGCCACCTCGCAGGCTTTTTGAATCACCGACCGATGAAACGGTAATATCGATCTTCTGGCCTGGTTTTGTAAAGGCAGGCAGACTGGCATGAACCACAACAGCTGCCACATTCTTTGGGTTGATATTGACACTGGGAGGCACAACGATACCTAACTGGGTCAGCATGCTTTTCATACTTTGCTCGACAAACGGTGATGAGCTGACCTTGTCACCCGTACCATTCAGTCCAACGACCAGTCCATAACCTAGCAACTGGTTATCGCGTACACCTGCAATACTGGCAATATCCTTGATACGTTCTGCATTGGCCATACCGCTTAGTGCAATCATGACCAGCATTAAAGCCCATGCGATTAAGGCCTTGCCCATATTTTCAAATTGTATGTTCATATTCGCCTCCATCAAAAAGGCATAATGGCTGAAACAAAGAACTTGGCGAGCCAGCCCATTACACTGGAATCAGCCACTGCGCCATCGCCCACGTATAAAATTGTGGCATCACCAATTTTTGTTGATTCAACGGTATTGGTTGAATCAATATCTGCTGGCCTGACAATGCCAGACATTTTCACGTATTCATTCCCCTGGTTGATACCGATACGCTTTTCACCACGAACCACCAGGTATCCATTTGGAAGCACTTCTATAACAGTGACAGTGACACTGCCACTCAACTCATTACTCTGGTCTGCATCACCTTCACCTTTAAAAGAGCTGGTCGAGCCCAGTGTTGAAGCCAGCGTATTACCATTGTTACTTGCCAGAGGAACAATGCCAGGTACATTGAACTGTGGTGTACTACCCAGAATGGTAGGATTGGTGATGGAAAGATCCTGGGTCTTTTTAATTTCAGAGTTTGCTTCCTTGCTACCCTCGGTTCTCTCTACCAGCTTGACGGTGATCAGGTCACCGACACGACGGGCACGCATATCTTCAAACCACGTTCTTTCCTGACCGGCCTGGTAAATAGCACCGTTGTTTACTACCTGGGGTTTGGTATAGACAGGTCGGACTGGTGCAAACATGGGATCACGCTTGGGGGCAGTGTTACAACCGCTCATGAGTATTGCTGCTAATATCATCAAACCTGTCAAACCTTTGTTCATTGCCTTACCCTCTCAAACTGCTATTTAAAGCTGCTGATTGACATAGCTGAGCATCTGGTCAGTGGTTGAAATTGCCTTTGAGTTAACTTCATAGGCTCTCTGTGTCTCTATCATATTGACCAGTTCTTCAACAACATTCACATTCGATGACTCAAGAAAACCCTGTTGTAAGGATCCCAGGCTGTTATCGGTTGGATTACCCACAAGAGCGGCTCCACTGGCGGCAGTTTCGCGATAATAGTTATCACCTATCGCTTCAAGGCCAGCAGGATTGATGAAGTCTGCCAGCGTAAGCTGACCCAATTGAGTAGGAGCTGTATTGCCAGCAATTAATGCACTGACCACGCCATCAGAACCAACCGTTAAGGAAACAGTATCTACCGGAATATTAATGGCGGGCTGCACCTGATAGCCATTGGATGTGACCAGGTCACCATTTGAATTGGTACTAAACTCGCCATCCCGGGTATAAACCGTTGAGCCATCAGGATGAAGAATCTGGAAAAAACCCTGCCCCTGAATGGCCATATCGAGATTATTATTGGTCTGGCTCAGGGTTCCCTGATTGTGCAGCTTGTGGGTTGCCACAATCTTGACACCCGTGCCCAGCTGCAAGCCTGAAGGCAATTGCGTATCCTGAGTTGATTGAGCTCCAGCCTGGCGGATATTCAGGTAGATAAGATCTTCAAAGACGGCTCTGTCACGTTTAAAGCCCGTGGTACTGACATTGGCCAGGTTGTTGGAAATCACAGACATTTTGGTCTGCTGGGCATCCAGGCCAGTCATGGCAACTCTGAGCGCTGGTATCATAATCTTCTCCTGTCAAAAAAACGTTGTTTTTCGTTTCTATAGGAGAAAAATGCAAAAGGCGTGCCTATTATCTAGACATATAAAGATATTTTAGGAAATAAAGAGATAGCAAGCATGATTCGTCCATGAAGCACCGCCCAGCTGGGCACTCTGACTGCCATGGATGGCAGAAATGCAGGTTTGCAGGAGCAAAAACCTGCCACGGCCTCGCGTTCATACCTAAAAAAGCCATGTTAGATGGCTTTTTTACCCGATGGGGTCGGTATTCACCCTCCTGGTCTCATAATGCTCGCTGCACTGTTAGCCATTTCATCAGCAGTTTTCATCATTTTGATCTGCATTTCAAAACGGCGCTGTAGTTCGATCATGTTGACCATTTCCTTGACAGAATTGACATTGCTTTGTTCAAGCACGCCCTGTAACAAACGTTGACTGACATCAGCTTCTGCCAGTTCCCCGGATTTCAGACGCATCAGGCCGTCTGTACCTTTTTCCATCTGGTCGTACTGGGGGGCAACCATCTTGATACGATCAATAACGGCTAACTGGGTAGGGTCACCGCCCTCGGGAATAATTGAAATCGTGCCGTCAGAACCGATGGTTATTTTATCAGCCGGAGGAATAGCAATCGGTCCCCCATCTCCGAAAATCGGCAACCCGTTACTGGTTGTGACCAGGCCATTGGGATCAATCTGCAAATCACCACGGCGACTATAGGCTTCGTTGCCATCCTTGCCCTGCACGGCAAACCAGCCACCGGTACTGACAGCAATATCCAGATCGCGTCCGGTCATCATCATGGAGCCAGGAGCAAAGTCTGATGAAGGGCGCTCGCTCATCGCATAGACACGCGTAGGCTGACCTTCACCGAATACAGGCATACTCCTGAACTGGTGATAATCAGCAACAAATCCGCTGGTTGTTGCATTCGCCAGGTTATTGGACGTCGCCTGCTGGGAAAGCAATGTTTCCTTGGCTCCGCTCATGGCTATGTACAACATGCGATCCATTATTGGCTCCTTACTTGTGTCACTCCGAGCGAAAGTGAGAAATCTTAAGCTCTCTTTACACTCGAGATGACAATATCAGTTAAATATTAATAATCGTCTGCAAAATCTGGTCAACCGAAGTCACCACTTTCGAGTTTGCCTGGAAGGCACGCTGTGAAACGATCAGGTTAACCAGTTGTTCTGCGAGATCCACGTTTGATGCCTCCAAGGCACCCGACTGAATACTACCGAAACTCGAGGTTGTTGCTTCACCCAACAATGCCTGACCAGATGCAAAAGACTCTGCCCAGTTGGTATCACCGACTTTCGACAGGTTCTGCGGACTGTTGAATTTTGCCAGGGCAACCTTACCCAAAGCCGTCGCCTGTCCATTGGTATATCGAGCAAAAGCGACACCCTCTGCATCAATATCCAGTCCAGCCAAACGACCTGTTGCAAAACCATCCTGGACGATATTGCTGACAGCATAATCACCACCATATTGAGTCATATCAGCAATAGTGTAACGAATACCGTCTTGACTTGTTGCTGCAGACTGTCCCAGTGGCAGGGCTCCGCCAAACGTCGCATTATAGATTTCCATTGCACCGGATGCGGCTGGATCCAGTGCGCCAGTGCTATCAAACACCAACAGGTTATTCTGAATGGCATTACCCGACGTATTGGCAGGAGCAGTAGTCGTATTGGTCACGTCATAGCCGTCGATCAAGGTTTGCACACTCCATTCATTGGGAGTACCTGTTTGAATGAAATACATACTTAAAGTATGAGAATCACCTAATGAATCATAAACCGTCGTAGAGGTTGAATAATTGTATTCATCAGCCCCAGGTATATAAATAGTCCCTGCGGTAACCGCTGCATTGACGGCTGCCTGGCTTGCTGGAGCAGCCTGAAATGGGCTTGCAGGGGGAACAGCAGCCGCATCCAGATTGATAGCTGTGGTTACATCCAAAGTCTGGTTAGGAGCACTGTTGGCTAAAGGCAATTGCAAATCACGCAGAACACCCGTTGTAAAAGAGGTCACACCATTTACAGTCACTGCTGGATAAACCTGAAGTTTCTGTAACTTATGATTTACGATGAAACCATCCTTGTCTGAACTGTATGCACCGGCACGGGTATATTCAATGCCGCCATCATCACCCTGCAAAACGAAGAACCCGTCACCATTAATCGCCAAATCAAGGTTTCGTGAAGTAAAGTCCACTGTACCCTGACTGAACTGCTGGGCGATTTTATTGACACGGACACCACGACCTGGTGCGGTTGCCGATGAGTCATTGATAGAGGTTGCGAACACATCACCAAATTCAGCCCGGGCCTCTTTAAAGCCATTGGTACGCGAGTTGGCTATATTATTAGAGGTTACCTCAAGACTGGTACTGGCTGCATCCAGACCACTTAATGCAATTTGAAATGACATGTTAGTTCTCCTCTATGAGTTACTTGATTGCAGTGATACTTGAGAAAGGCAGTTGCCCTGACCCTGCAAGATTCAA
This sequence comes from Gammaproteobacteria bacterium, assembly GCA_013041975.1. Lineage (GTDB taxonomy): Bacteria > Pseudomonadota > Gammaproteobacteria > Chromatiales > Chromatiaceae > JABDQZ01. The sequence goes on along the minus strand of JABDQZ010000131.1, from coordinate 7,750 downwards.
TGTTAAACCGTCTACACCGCCACCCATGGTGACGCTGTAAACCTTGTTATATAAATTGGTTTGCAGGGTTTCGCTGGTATAACCCCGACCCGATATCACTGAGATGCTGTAAGTTCCTGCCTGCACATAATCACCATCGTTATTGATACCATCCCAGGTGAACTCAACAGGACCTGACGCTTGTGGCCCCATCTCCATAGTACGAACCAGCTGCCCTCTGTCATCAGTCACCGTTATTTCCAGTGCTGAAGTACTGGTGGGCAAATCAACCCGCCCCTTGATACTGGAGCCTGTTTCCAGATAGCCACTGCTTACTGGTGCCAGCACTTCCCTGCCGACCAGGGAACCTGCCTGAAGCGCCTGACCACTGGTTATTGAATTTGAAAAACCATTGAAGGATTCGTTCAGGTTATCAATACCGGTTACCGTACTAAACTGTGCAATCTGACCCAGGAAATCACCGTTATCCATGGGCTCCAGTGGATCCTGACTCTGCAACTGTGTCGTCATGATTTTAAGAAACTGTTCCAGTCCCAGCGCGCCCTGATCTTTTTTCTCTTCCTGGGCAGCCCCCAGCCCCAGGCTTTCATAGGGGTTGTTACTCGCAAGTGGATTAATCATGTTTTATCTCCTACTTACCCAGGTTGATGAGTGACATCATCATGCGTTGCGATGATTTGATCACTTCCACGTTGTTCTGAAATGAACGCGATGCCGAAATCATGTTGGCCATTTCCTCAACGGCATTTACATTGGAGCGAAAGATGTAGCCATCGTCATTGGCCAAGGGGTGATGCGGCGCATACTCGGGAAAAACGGGAGCCTTGCTTTCAACGACTCCGGCCATATTCACTCCTGCAGCGACACTGCCCCTGCCAAGCTGGCTGCCAGCCTGGTCGAATACTGTTTTAAAAACTGCATGGCGGCTTTTATAGACGCCACCTTCGCTACTGCTGATGGCATCGGCATTGGCGATATTACTGGCAATCAGGTTCATGCGCTGGTTCTGGGCTGACATGCCGCTTCCGGCGATATCAAAAATCTTGAAGTCTGACATTATTCGTTACCTGCCCCACCTGTTCGTTATTTGCCGCTTATAGCTTTTTGAAGCGAGCTTATCTTGCCGTTAAGAAAACGCATGGTTGCTTCATAGCGTGCAGCATTGTTTGAAAACTGCAGTTGCTCCTGTTGAACATCGACCGTATTTCCATCGAGTGATGGCTGAGCTACCTGCCTATACTGGATATATTGAGGTGAAACCCGACCGGCTGATGACGTCTGAAAGTGCCCTGCCTGCGTTGCTTTCAGGTTTGGCATTTCGACTTTCTGCTGTTTCAACACCTGGCGGAAATCGAGATCACGCGCCTTGTATCCCGGGGTATCAGCATTGGCGATATTGGACGCAAGGATTTCATTACGCTGGTTTCTTACCGCTAGCGCCTGTTCATGAATTCCAAATGCATTTCCGAGTTTCACTGTCAAAATTCCTGCGTTTTGCTACTTTGTGGAACAGGAATGCAGACTTCATGCCAAGGGGGCAGGAAAGGTGGTAATAGGCTTTTCAGTAAGGAGGAGTAAGAGATGGAACGGTAAAAGATTGCCGCAAAAGCGGCAAAACCGGTCAGGATTTTTTCTGGTAGACGATGCCACCGGCAATAGAACGCATTTCGAAAAAATCTTTAAGGCCCGGAGGCGCTTCAGTAGAACCAAGAAACAGGTACCCTTCCGGATTGAGAGACTGTGCAAGTCGTTGCACGATATCGAATTTCATTTCCGCCGAGAAATAGATCAATACATTACGGCAAAAAATGATATCGAATTTTCCTAGCGTACTGTAAGACTGCGTCAGATTGACCTCGCGGAATGAAACACGGCGTTTTATATCTGGTTTAACCTGGATGCATCCACCGTCTGAATCAAAATATTTCTGCACACTGACAGGATCAACTCCACGTGAAGCAGACAGGCCGCAATAAAAACCCTGACGGGCCTCCTGCAAAACGGTCGGAGAGATATCAGTTGCAATAATATCTGTATCAAAACGATCTGCAGGATGTGCCGCCTTGAAATCAGCAATATTCATACTAATGGAATAGGGCTCCTGGCCGGTTGAACAGGCAGCAGACCAGAGTTTCATGCGCTTGCCGGCAAACTCCGGGTAGATTGCCTGGGTAAGTATCTTGAAATGGGCTATATCACGAAACCAGAAAGTCTCGTTGGTTGTCATGGCATCGACAACCTTGGCCTTTATCGGCAAATGAGCAGCCCCCTGCAGGGCTTTTAACAACGACGCGTAAGAATCGTAACCATTTTCCTTGATGAGATTATTCAGGCGACTGGTGACAAGGTATTCTTTTCCGATACCCAGCACGATACCGCAGGATTGTTCCAGAAAACCCTGAAAGGCGGCATATTCCCCTGCAGAAATTCGCTGGTTACCCGCGATACTCATAGAATGCTAAATGACGGAAGGTCAACCCCGCTCCTGCTTGTGCGCTTCAAGACGCTCCTGAACATGGGCACCAAGTTCATCCGGTTTGAATTTAGGCTGAAATTCATTGGCTCCGACTTTTTCGACCATGGCCTGGTTAAAGCCTCCACTGAGCGAAGTATGCAAGATAACATGAAGTGATTCCAGTCCTGGTGTTTCCCTTATTTTTGCTACCAGTGAATAGCCATCCATTTTTGGCATTTCCACATCAGAAATTACCAGTGCCAGCCACTTTTTCAGGTCCTTGCCTTCATCCTGCCAGGCCTTTAATTGTTCGTAAGCCTGCTTTCCATCATTGACCAGCGTACATTCGACACCAAGATGGTCCAATACCTTCTTGATCTGCTTGCGGGCAACCAGTGAATCATCAGCCACCAGCACATGCTGATCATCCTCAGCAATGTCAGTAGCTACGATCTCGTCATTGATCGTTTCATCGATACCAATAATCTCTTTCATGACTTTTTCGACATCAATGATCTGTACCAGTTCTTCCTCGATACGCGTCACAGCTGTCATATAACTGTTGCCGGCAGCACCCGTGGGAGGCGGCTTGATCTCTTCCCAGTTGAGGTTAACGATACGCTCAACACTGTTAACCAGAAAACCCAACGTTACACCATTATATTCGGTGATTATGATGAATTTTTCCTGCCAGTCGGGAATGGGAGGCCCACCAATTGCCTGCGCCAGGTCCATGACAGTGATAGTATGACCGCGCATATTTGCGATCCCCCGGACAGCGGCATGTGCGCTGGGTAACTTAGTCAAAGCAGGACATTGAATAACTTCCTGGACTTTAAACACATTAATGCCAAATTTCTGTCGCTGGCCGAGTTTGAATAACAGCAACTCCAGGCGGTTTTGACCTGCCAACTGGGTTCGCATATCAACGTCATGTAAAACACCTGACATTATTGGCTCCAATCATTATTAATGCTTTGAAATCCCAGTCTAGCTTATATTCAGAAAAACTGTTCGCTTTGCTTTACTGGCATAGCAATTGCTTTATTGTCTGTAACACTTTTTTTTTGACGCAGGCCCAAAAATGTTTCGCTATGCCTACAAACGGATATCACTGAGTTTAGTTGCTGGCCTGTTGTTAATAAGCGGAGATACGATTGCTGCTAATAAAATTGCACATCAGGATCATGAATCCATCCGGCAGGCTGCCAGTGACTTTGCCCGGCATCTGTCGGGCGTTTCGGGTCAGCCGGAAAACACAACTATTAGCGTAGGTAGACTGGATCGAAGGTTGCGTCTGGCCAAATGTGACCAACCATTGGAAGCGTTCAGGTCTCCCAACACAAAAAGCCATGGCCGCACTACGGTTGGCGTTCGTTGCGATGGTAATAAAAGCTGGAAGCTTTATGTTTCAGTTAACATCCAAATCATCAAACCGGTGGTCACTATAAAACACTCGGTAACACGTAACAGTATTCTGCGAGCATCTGACCTGCTACTGGAAGAGAAAGATATCTCCAGCCTGCATCGTGGTTATTACACGCAAATTGAAAAACTGGTTGGCAAACATGTAAAAAATTCTCTCAAGACGGGCCTTGTTGTCACCCCCGGCCATGTAAAAAACCCTCTGGCTGTAAAAAAAGGTGCAACCGTGCTCATTCTTGCCGATGCCGGTGGCATCCAGGTGAACATGAAAGGCAAAGCAATGAAATCCGGCTCGCTGGGGGACTGGATACCTGTACAGAATTTAAGCTCAAAACGCAAGATTGAAGGACGGATTCTTCGTCCAGGGGTGATACAGGTCACATTATGAACAGGATTATTGAGAGAATGAAAATCTGGGGAATTAAACTGTTAAAGAAATGATGGAATAACGTCGATAATACTTGAGAAATCATTACGAGAGGAAAAGGAATATCAATATGGGAATCAGCATTACTCGTAACAACAACTCTGCAACGTCGACGGTAAATAAAAAGCAGTCAGACAGCAAAGTCTCACAGGCAGGTGGTAAAACGGCAGGAGCTGGCCGTTCCGCTAAAGGAAGCTCTTCCAGCCAGACAGACTCGGTGAATCTGACGGTTAATACCAGCCAGCTCCAGGAGCTGGAAGCACGTATAGAAAGCATGCCTGTAGTAGATGCAGGAATCGTCGACTCGGTTCAGCAGCAACTCAACACAGGCAGCTTTGAAGTTAACGACAAAAGCACTGCAGACAAGTTACTGACCTCGGAGAAAGAGCTTGCCGGCAGTGACTGACTGATACCAGGAGTTAGTCATGAGCATTGACACTGCCAAACAGAAACTTTTTTCCGGGCTGGTTGAAAGAGCCATAGCCACTTCCAGGCAGATCATTTCCCTGCTGGATACAGAATTTGATGCCCTTACCGGCCAGAACCCCCAGGTTCTTGAATCGGTTATCGCAGAAAAAAAGCAGTACCTGATCAACATGACCCAGGTGATGGCGGAGCAGGAAGCCCTGTTATCTTCCTTGAACCTTCCCAACGACAAGCAAGGGGTAGAATCACTCTATGCCAACCTGCCAGACTCGCATCCATGGCGTAAAAACTGGTTCAAGCTGAAACAACTGGCTAGAATCCTGGCAGAAAAGAACCTCCGAAACGGGGTGATGTTGTCACAACGTACGGAATCCACGCGTAAATCACTGGATATTTTGACAGGACACCAGTCCTCTCCAGCGGTCTATAAATATGGTGGCAAAACAGAATCGAGCAGGCAGTCAAAATCACTGGCTTACGCGTAACCAGTTTTCATAATCATCAAGCGTATCGATATCCAGCAATGGTTCCAGCAGGCTGAAGGACAACCCAAGTAACTTGAGCTTTTCTTCAGTCTGCTGCAGCACAATCTCAGAACTCCAGTTAATACCCTCAAACAGCGAAGCATGGATTTTGCCTGCAAAGGCAATAAGCACATAGCCACCATCGGTGGCGGGTACAATGACAACCTGCTTTCCTTTATTCAAATCATCAACAGCTTTTCGAATAACTTCACAAGATAACTGTGGGCAATCAGAACCCATCAATATAACGGGGGCCAAATCAGTCTTTTCTGTTTTCAGGGCATTGAACATGCGTTCACCCAGGTTGTCTCCTGTCTGTCGATGAAAAGCAATACCCTTTTCTTTCCAGAAATCAAAATAAGCATCGTTGGGATTATCGCTATAACAGCACACAGGTAAACCGCAGCCTGAGATTTCCTGCAGAACAGAGCCCAGTAATTCAAAATACACTGCCAGCGCCCTGTCATCACCAACAGCAGCGGCCAGCCGGGTTTTTACCTGCCCTTTTACTGGTGCTCTGGCAAATACGATAACCTTTGCCTGATTCAACTGCATGGCCTGTAGTGTTTACTCAGTCGCTCAGGGCTTGTTCCCATTGCATAGGCCAGACGTAAATACCACATCAGCAGCATGGTGCGAAATATCCCGTTTTTTTCCCAGCGCCGGCTGGATGTCATAATTTTTTGAGAACACAATAAAGGTGAACAAAACTTCTTCAAACGTTTCGATATTTCAATATCTTCCATAAGCGGAATCTGGGCAAAACCCTCAATGTGTTCAAAGGTTTTGCGATTGATAAATATTCCCTGGTCACCTGTTGCAATACCAGTCATCGCAGATCGCCAGTTCATCATAGTTTCTATAATACGAAAACGCCTGTCATTTCCCGACAGGTGAATATCAAAACGCCCCCAGACCTTTTCAGATTCATGGAGAGCCATAATCTGACTGATACACGGCTCAATACTCAGCTTGCTGTCTGCATGAAGGAACCAGAAAACTTCTCCGCCAGCAGCAGCTGCGCCAGTATTCATCTGGGCAGCACGCCCGGCCTGGGCTGAAAGAAAAAAATCAACCCTGTCATTGCAGACTGTCTCGAGGGCATCATCACTTCCTCCATCAACAACAATAACTTCATGTCCAAGCTGTCTTGCTGGTTGTAGCTGTTCAAGAAGATTTTCTAAAGATTCAGTATCATCAAGTACTGGAATGATGATGGAGCATTGCTGAAATGATTCAGTCGCCATCTCAGGTTAGCGCACCACCGCAACTACTACCCTGCCCTGCCGTACAGCCATAACAATGTTCACCAATTACAATGCGCTTATCAATTAATGCGTTTTCATTGAGGTCGGAAATATGCAAACTCTTTTCACCATCATTGATTTTCATGGCAAGCATCTGGTTAAAATCACAGTCATAAACAAAGCCTTGCCAATCGATACTGACAAGATCACGACACATGACGGTTTCGAGGTTCTGTTCCTGGTAAGCCTGTTTTAACAGTTGCAGGTAATTGGCGAATTCATTTTTTGATTGCAGATAACTGCCAAATCGCTGGATTGGCATATTGGTAATGGTAAACAGTGAATTGAACTGGATACCGAAGCGTTCATTCAGTTGCCGTTTATAGTCATCTTCAAGAGACTGTTGAGGAGGCGGCAAATAGGCGCCAACTGGGTTATAAACAAGATTGAGTTGCAAACTGCTATCTGCCTGACCATAACCCAGGTCATTAAGTTGCTTCAGGCCATGCATGCTTTTATCAAAAACCCCCTTACCTCGCTGGCCATCGACATTCTCTTCCAGGTAGCATGGCAGGGAGGCAATCACTTCAACCTTGTTTTCTGCCAGAAATTTGGCAAGATCCGCCTGATCAGGTTCCGATAAAATTGTCAGATTGCATCGATCGATAACGTGGACACCCTGCTCCACAGCTGTTAGAACCAGTTGTCGGAACAAAGGGTGTATTTCAGGCGCACCACCGGTGAGATCCAGTGTTTCGGGCTTATGATTGATCAGATATTCGACAACCTGACCAAGTACCTCATCTGACATCATCTCGGTACGTTTAGGCCCGGCATCAACATGGCAATGAATGCAGGACTGGTTGCATTTCAGCCCCAGGTTGACCTGTAGCGTTTGTATGGAACGACGTTCCAGTGAAGGAAAGTCTGTTGGGAACAACAAGGGCTTTGAATCCAGCATTTGTAATTCTCAGATATTTATCGACAGCCTCAGGATATTGGGTATTGCTTTGTGAAGCAAGACAGGGATTAAAATGACTGTATGGTATCTTGCCTTATAATCCTCTGCATAAGCCATCGTAAACCAGGGCCAAGGGGTATGGGTTTCGAAACCTGTTGTGGTTCAATTGCCTTTATCGGACTGGCATGCTCGGCAAACCTAAACGAGAATGCATAGAATGGATAAAAGCCCATTCTTAGATCAGTAACAATGGTGTAACGATCCTCCGATGACAGGGCATAAAAG
>JABDQZ010000102.1 GCA_013041975.1 Gammaproteobacteria bacterium | reverse complement strand
GGTGATTACGCCAAAGCCTATTGTTTATGGGAGCCCCTGGCTGGCCTTGGACATCCAGATGCTCAATATCATCTGGGGTGGCTATTTGCCAACGGGAATGGCCTGAATGTGGATGTTGGTAAAGCCGTGTACTGGTGGCAACAGGCCGCTAATAATGGCTATCTTGATGCGCAGTTTGCCATTGGTCTGGCGTATATTACCGGTGAAGGCATTAAAGCCAATACCGACGAAGCCTTTCGCTGGTTCTACAGCGCTGCTGCGGGTGGCCATGAAGATGCCCGGGATATCGTTAAAAGACTGGTGCTGGAATCAGGTGACGATTATTTCAGCAAGTATCCTGACCTGAAAAAAATTGAATGGTTACAGCAATCTGTAAAGATTACCGGTGATATCGTCAATGTCCGTGCCGGACCGGGAACGGAACACGGTATTGTTTACAAAGCCCAAAAAGGCGAGATTTTGACCAGCATCAGCCAGAAAGGGGACTGGTATGAAGTAGAATTCGACTCGGAAGGTATCAAAACCGGCTGGATTTATGCGAAACTTGTCAGCAAACTTTAAGCAACCGCAGTATGGGTATCTGAATTATGGCTAAAGACAAAAAAACTGAAGAGAAAAAAGCTACTAAAGAAGAGAAGAAAAAACTTTCCAAAAAAGTGGCTAATAAAACCACTAAGAAGAAAGTAACTAAAAAGGCTGCAAAAAAGGTAACAAAAAAGGTAGCAAAGAAAAAAGTTGTCAAGAAAACTACGGCGCGCAAAAAAACAGCAGAAAAAAAACCGATTAAGCTAAAAGAAGATAGTAAAGACCTTGATAGCTTTGCTGTATATGCTGCCGAGGCTGCTGACAATACTGATACTGAAGTTGTAAAACAGCCAGAAGAAACCAAACAGCCTGAAGCAACTAAACAGGAAACGGCAAAGACAACGGAGAAACCCACTCCAGCACCTGAACCGCCAGTCACCAATCAAGAAACTTCACCATCGCCCAAAAAAGTACCTGTTAGCACAGAACCTTATCTAAAACGCCCAGTAGCCTCAGGTAAAACATCTGCCGATAAGGGTGAGGGCGGTTTGTTCAGACTTGTTTTTGTTGTCTTGTTGTTTGCCGGAGTGGCCTACTACATTGATGAGCTTTACGATGAGAACCAGGCAACTGCAAACAAGACGCCGGTGGCTGCAAAGGCTGTCTCCGAACCAGTGCAACCTGAAAGTCCGGCTTTGCCAGATACCAAAGTTATTACAGAACTCAAACCAGTTGCAGAAACCGCACCGCAACCCACTGCGCCCGTGAAGGAAGAAGCACCAGTTGAGCAAGCGATTGTTGAAGCTGCTGCTGTGCCGGCGGCCGTAAAAGTCGCTCCAATGCGCGAAATAGCTGAATCCGAAAATCGTCGTATGGAAAATGAGGTCCCGAAGGCTGCTGCAGCGCAAACCAACGTCGTCTTTCCTCCACCACCAAGACCAGAATTCTTAACCAACGCTGCTCAACTTCAGCAGGTTCCGGAGGATCAGATGCAATTGATCATGCAGACATTTGGTCCTGTGGCTGACTAAATTGATTGAGCTTCGAACTGGGAAGCAGTAAAATCCAGTGTCATCGGAGCGTAGCGCAGCTTGGTAGCGCACCACAATGGGGTTGTGGGGGTCGAAGGTTCAAATCCTTTCGCTCCGACCAATTAAATCAAGGGTTAGTGACGTAGTAGTTACTAACCCTTTTTTATTTTCTGGAAAACAGGTCACTCCGTAGGTCATAAAAAATAGCGATATTTCCATAAAGCCGTGAAGAATCCGATATCCGCATCGCTCTAGGTGCGATAGCCCCACTTAGCGAGCTGGGGCTTTTTTTATCACTGTGAAAGTAGCACAAATAAATAACCCTAATATCTCCGCCTATTTCATAGTATTTTACTAGGTTATCATCTGGATGACTCTAAGGCACTTTACTTTGAGTTTTCTTCTACAAGCGTTCTGACCCGGTTCACTCACCTGAACCGGGTCTTTTTTTGGTAACAAAATACCCGCTGGTACAAATCATAGCGGGTCTCAAATCTACTGTTATGGACTCACTTTCTGAGCCTGACCCTCCCTTATACTCTACCCATGATCAATACCGGTAGTGCCAACCTTCCTACTCCCGTCCCCACAGAAGGTATTGCCGGTATGATCGCACCCAATATCACAGTTACCTGCCAGAAGTGCGAACACTGTGCTGATATTGCCCTACCAAAAGGTACAGACACCCGGAGACTGGTATGTAGCCAGTGTGGTGCTAAAGGCTGGGACTTACTCATCAGGTATTTGAAGATTGCCAGTAATTTTTCTTAGGTGGCTGAATGACAGCACTGAAAAGCTGACTGTGGAATCTAAATCGTATCTTCTGCTATTAATTTCTCCTCATTTCTCAGAGAGTTAAAGAATTGGATAAAATGTGCGCTGCCACTTTTGAGCACAGATGATCTTCATTATTCTCAATTGCAGACATTCCTGGTTCATCCATAAACGAATATAATTGCCCCAACTCGGTCAAGAGTTAAGGCCGATTAGTGGCTTGTTACTTTGATATATTTTACCTGAAAGAAATACTTATTATGGTAAATCCTGTGCGCTGTAAGTTAACTCGTTACCAGAAAGGACTTTTAGCAGAAAAGCATCTCCATGCTCTTTGTTTAGGTAATGCCGGTATGCTGCTATCCCGAAGCGCATGGGGTCAAGCATGTATGTTATTTCGTTTATTTCCAGTTCGCTATCAAAATTCGCTCCAAGATTTTCTGCCAATACACGTGAACGCAAAGCAGGATTCATCATTATGAACATCGCTACGTAGGCCACATACTCCTGAGCATGAATAGTAGGCTCTGATATGGATAAGTTGTGGCTTGCAACAGCATGCGCGACTTCGTGTGCCACTAAACTGCTGTACATTAACCGATTGATTGGAACATCAAACCATACTTCTTTTTTCTTGAACTCCGGAAAAGCAAGCATATAAATTTTTTGCTCTTCCTTGCGATAACAACCAACAGACGTTTCACTCATCCAACCAGGGAGTTTACGAACGATTTTTATAACAAGAGGGTGCAAATGCTCAATGTCCAGTCGACCGAAGAAGGCCAGAGCATCCTCAGCACTATCGCAGATAGTGTTATGATCTACCAGCTCGTCAGATTTGATGCTGATTGATGAGTTTTCGCATACATGCATTGAGGTAGAGGACAGCGATGCGAGGGGATATATAATCAAGATCACAACCAAGGCTGTAACAACCGTTGGGCGTGCAAATAATAACATAAATCTCGGCCTCTACTATAGCTACCGATGCCAACAGTATCGATTTATTACTCCCAGCAACAGCAGGCGATAAATCATACAGCTATTTTCTTAACCGCTTATTAAGAAAAAGGCTCATGGTAAAAGTATAGCCCAAGAGTTATTTGCAAGATATTACGGGGGACGCTTTATACACAGAGCCAGCAGTTGATGGTCAGATTGTTAAGAGCATGACTTCCGCTATTGCTAAGCGGACATTATGAAAATATTTGATTGGTTCGATATCAGTCCAAAGTTTGAACTATTCTTGAATTAGGAAGTATGTATTTATAAGGAAGATTCGATGCTAAAAACAGTTACGGTGTCCATATTTACAGTAGCTCTATTTTCAACAGCTATGCAAACGGCATGGGCTGATACAGCTTTATCAGGAAACGAGATTAAGCAGGTTATCAGTGGAAACACAGCTGTCGGTCATCGTCCAAAAAAAGCATCAAAAGAATACTTAACCAAATCCATCTTGATCCAAACGTATTTTAAAGTGAATAATCAACTTGTTGAGCGAGGTCTTGATGCCAGAGGCTCTCCATTTCCAGCTCATGGTTCTTGGAGGGTGAAAAAAAATAAGCTCTGTTTCACTTATAGTGATTCAATAAGGAAGTCTGGCAAGGAGATGTGTCGCAAGGTAATCCGTAAAGATGATGGTACCTACGAAATTCTCAGAAAGGGCAAGGTAAAGAGAGTGTGGAAAGAGATACTACCGGGTAACCCTCATAATTTAGAATGACCAATTTAGGTTGATAAGCAGTCAAAAGCTCTAATTTGGAATAAATTAAGGCTTATTGGCATCCACATAAGGTTACTAAATTATTACACCCTTTTTCAAGGGTTAAAGGCTTAAAAGAACAATCATTATGTCCAAAATCATTCAAGCAATATTTGTTCTATTTTCTTTAGTGATAGCGTCATTTACATATTCATCAATCAATAATCCTTCATCAATTGATCTAAATGATAATAAATCTAATTTGTGTGAGGATTTAGGTAAAACAGAAAGTTCTTCTCCTGAGACCTACTATCAAAATATTCTTCAACTTTTTATGGAGTCTGTAGCAAGAGGAGAGTTGGTACTATTTGATAATGTTATTTATAAAGATTCCTTAAAGCCATTGAGAATTGAATGTCATTACAACATTGAAGAAAAAAGTAGAACTGTAAGAATTTATTCAGTTTTACTAGTTGAAATATACCACCCAACTGCACCAGAGTTTCGGATTGATGGCATTACCGCTGTTCTTGATCAGTATGGGAATATTACAGAAGTTATTGCTCATGTCGGTAGTTTAATGCCATAGCAATAAATAATCTAATACCTGGCATTTGAAGTCACCATTGACTGCAATTACCACATCTGAGACATCCAGAATTAGCCTCTGAGCGACTGCTTATAGAAAGTGGATCGATTTACGCGTTCAGTGGATGGTAGAAATTACTGAATATAAGAAGTAACGGCTTTCTAACTTGCCCGCAATATCGGGTAAAATTGGGTCTTAATCAAGATGAAGAGTAGTTCCACAGTATACAAAAATCAGTATTAGGAGAATTGGGTAAATCGACTACTAATGGTCTATGTGGCCAGAAGAATCGGGGAATGCTATTGTCATTAAATAGGATTCAACATCCCAGGGAGTGTTACATGTTCAAAGCTGTGCCTAGTTCTTACCTTGTACCTCATGATAGTTCCTTCGATCTGGAAAAGGCGCTCACTGTAATCGAAGATAGGCCCAAGAAAAAAGCACTCAAGAAGGCATTGCAGCAAGAGGTACAGCGGCTTCATGATTTACAGCGGGTTTTTTATGCGCACGATCGGCATTCACTGTTGCTGGTTTTTCAGGCAATGGATGCCGCTGGCAAGGACAGTACCATCCGTTCAGTAATGAGTGGTATCAATCCTGCTGGTTGTCAGGTTTTCTCTTTCAAGAAGCCATCATCGAAAGAACTGGATCACGACTTTCTCTGGCGCACCAATTGCTGTATGCCGGAACGTGGACGTATCGGTATCTTTAACCGAAGCTACTACGAAGAGGTACTGGTGGTTAGGGTTCACCCCGAATACCTGAAGTACCAGCGATTACCCAATTCCCTTAATTTAGAAACTCTATGGTCGGAGCGGCTTGAGTCAATCAATGACATGGAGAAACACATGGCGCGTAACGGTACTGTGATTGTTAAATTCTGGCTTAATGTTTCCATGCAGGAACAGAAAAGGCGATTTCTTTCTCGTCTCAATGAACCTGAGAAAAACTGGAAATTTGCCGTAGGAGATGTTGTTGAACGGGGTCACTGGGATGATTACATGAAGGCCTATCAAGAGGCCTTGAACGCAACTTCCACTCCTTCAGCGCCCTGGTACGCTATTCCGGCCGATAACAAGCCCTACATGCGGTTAACGGTTGCCCGCATAATTCGTCAGACTCTCGAATCTTTGTCTCTGAATTACCCCAGGGTGGACTCCAAAGAGCAGGCACGTTTTGATGAAATGCGTCAACTTCTGGAGAATGAGTAATGGAGATTGAATTCTACGGTGCCACTAGTGGTGTTACTGGCTCCTGCCATATCATACGGGTCAGGAATCACACCATACTTTTGGATTGCGGGTTGATTCAGGGGCGTAGGGTAGAGATGGAAAAAAACCGCAACCGCTTTCCTTTCTCACCGGACGAAATCTCTGCCGTAGTTCTAAGTCATGGTCATATTGATCATTCTGGCCGTATACCCTTGTTGGTGAAACAGGGTTATCAGGGCCCCATATTTGCTCAAAATGCCACAGTCGATCTATGCGATATCCTGCTGCAGGATTCAGCCTTTTTGCAGGAGAAGGATGCACAGTACACGAATAAATGGCTCAAACGTAAAAAGAAACCTTTAATAGAGCCTCTTTACACCGTCGAAGATGCGCGCATTGCGCTGACCAATTTGGTAGGACTACGTTATCGTGAGAAGAAAGAGATTCTGCCTGGCGTTACCCTGCGTTTCCAGGATGCAGGACACATCCTGGGCTCAAGTAGTATCGAGTTGTTTCTGGATGAAGATGGTGTAGAGCGAAAACTGGTTTTCAGTGGTGACCTTGGTCAGTACGACACCCCGATTCTGAATGATCCTGCCGTAATTAACAGCGCCGACCATATAATCATTGAAAGTACATATGGAAATCGCCGGCATAAAGACCGTAAAAACACTATCAACGAGATCGGGCAGATTATCAGTGATGCGGCTCATCACCGAGGTAATTTATTGATTCCTGCTTTCTCCATAGGGCGTACCCAGGAGATTCTCTACTATCTGGGCAAATATTACGAGGAATGGGAGTTGGACCGCTGGGGAGTGTTTCTAGATAGCCCCATGGCAATCAGGGCCAGTAAAGTTTACTGGGAATACCCACATCTTTACGATGAAGAGGCAACCAAGCTGCGTAAAAAAGTGAATGAGATGCCTCACCTCAGAAACTTGCGGCTAACCTCATCACCGCAGGAATCCATGGCCATCAATCAGATTAAGAGTGGAGCCATCATTATTTCTGCCAGCGGTATGATGACCGGTGGGCGCATTATGCATCATCTGAAACACAATATTTCACATAGTGGATCGCACATATTAATCGTAGGTTACCAGGCTAATGGAACCCTTGGCAGAAAACTGGTGGATGGTCAGCAAACGGTCCAGATTCATGGGGAAAGATTCAGAGTTAAAGCCAGTGTTCACACCGTTGGAGGGCTGTCCGCTCATGGTGATGTGGATGACCTGACAAGATGGCTCGGTAACTTCAAGAACAACCCCAGTGTGCATGTGGTTCATGGCGAAGATGAGTCGAAACACGAGTTAAGAAATACCATTGAATCAGAACTCAATCTCAATGCTCAGGTACCTGCAGCAGGGGATATCATTCGTCTCTAGCGGGAGGCTCCGCTATGAATAGTTCCAAGTCATCAGTATATATTCACTAAGGAGTATATCCTGAGCGATTTCTTGAATTTCTACTTGTTCAATGGCTGGGAAGCTTATATGTGATCGACGGCTTTTACCACATCCCCGACACCCAGAATCTGTTTCATAATAATAGTTAACGGGAAGCAGACACAATGATACATCTGACAATCATAATTGATACAACAGGCCCTATGGTTTTGAAGATGATCATTTAGATCGACAGGTTTGATATTTCTAATAATTGTCGATCACGTGATAACCAGCTTAATTTTAATTATAATAAAACGCTTAATTACTAATGCGATGGTCCGATCCAGATGAAGTTACGCAACTTGTTTCCATTTTTAGCCTGGTTAAAGCTACTCGACAAGGAAACAGTTAAAGCAGATTTTATCGCCGGGCTGACTGGTGCCG
>JABDQZ010000100.1 GCA_013041975.1 Gammaproteobacteria bacterium | reverse complement strand
CTGCTGGAAACCACGACGACTATCGACCGGTCTGCCAGGCAAGCATCAGAAAATAGGCTGATAATCAGCACCAGAGCGAGAATGAATGAATGTCCAGGAATAAACCTCACATTTCCCTCGCTTGACTAAAATGTTGTATCAACGCCATCTGCATCAACTACTGGGGCCATTATCGGAAGCATTAGAGTAAAGACTGCACCTTCGCCATCTTTACTGTCAACATCTATAGTGCCACCTAGCAGACCGGTCACCATATTATGAACAATATTCAGCCCCAGGCCACTACCGCCCTTACCCAGTTGGGTAGTAAAAAAAGGATCGAAAATTTGTTTAATATATTCACTGGAAATCCCCTGACCATTATCGGAAAAAACCAGTTTTACCCAGCTTTCCGTTTCTTTGGTAAAGGATAGTTTCATTGTGCCTTCAGTCATAACCGAAAAGGCGTGCAAAATGGAATTATTGATGAAATTTGTCACAACCTGACCGATCGAGCCCGGGAAGGAGTCCATTTCGATACCTTTTTCAAAATCCAATTCCAGGTGATGACCGGTTTTTTTGAAGGTAGGCCGAACCGTTGCAATGACTTCATGCAATGTTATCGCCAAATCAAACTTTCTACGCTTGGAACTGGTCTGATCAATTGCCACATGCTTGAAACTGAGAATCAGTTCGGAAGCCTTGCTGAGGTTTCTTTCCAGCAAATCTGCAGCTGAGTGAACGTTTTCAGTAAAACTGTTCAATGTAGAGCGCTTCAACCCCTGACTGATATCCTGCTCGAATTCGCGGGTCTTCTCCGCAAATGAAGTAGCCACCGTTAAAGCATTTCCGATCGGTGTATTCAGTTCATGGGCAACAGCAGCCACGATCGAACCGAGTCCGGCGAGCTTTTCGGATTGAATCAATTCATCCTGGGTTTTCTTGAGGTCTTCAAGTGTCGTTGCCAGTTCTATCGTACGTTCTTTTACGCGGTCTTCGAGACTGACATTGAGCTCTTCAACTCGCATACGGCCAGTTTCAATATCTGCAATATGATCCTCGATAGCCTGAGCCATCTGGTTAAAATTCGTGGCTAATTGTGCAATCTCATCTCTACCCTTACTTGGCGCCCTCACATGATAATGACCTTCACCAATTTTCTGACTTGATGAGATTAATACAGACAGCCGTTTGATGATGCGGTAACCCAGATAGAAAATCAGCGAAATCATCAACAGGAAACCGATAGACAACAAGGTAATGATTTCCCTGTTAACCGACTGTATACCATCATGCAACTGTTTCCAGGTCATACCAAACCGCAACATACCGATCTGATTACCATAGAGCAGCGTTGGCTGTTCGATATGTATCACTTCATGATACAAAAAATCTTTTTCCGGTGTAGGCTCGGGCAACTGATCTGGTGTTGTTTCAGTCTTGATAATAATGCGGCCATCCTCGTCAACGAGGGCCAGGTAAACTATACCGGACTCGCCTCCTGAAATAAGTTCCTTGATATAATCGTTGAGCGTGTCCAGTCCTTCCTGAGAGGTATAGGGTGCTATTGCCAGGTTCATCGTCTCCGAAGTCTGCCTGACATTGGAATGAATATTCTCAACTGCTATGACATCAAGAAGTTTATTGGTGTTGAGAATGACAAGAAGAAAAAGTGTGGCAAACGATAGAAATGCAACAGTAAAAGCTTTGAAACGTAGTGAACTGAAAAAATCAGTCATAGATCAAAACCTGCTACTTATTGAGCCATTGCAACAGACTCTCATAATCCATTGGCTTGGCAAAGCGGTATCCCTGTGCGCTATCGCAATTGACATTTTTCAGGAAACTCTCCTGATCGGCAGTTTCAATGCCCTCGGCCAGTATATCAAGCTCCAGTTGCTTGCCGAGATTAATGATGGAGCGAATGATACGTTCAGACGTTAGTGACTGACCTATTTGCATAACGAAAGAACGATCCACCTTGATACGATCAAGGTTCATACGTTGCAAATAGGCAAGAGAAGAATAACCCGTACCGAAATCGTCCAGAGAAACATGAACCCCAACCTGCTTCAGGCCGTCAATAATGGAGATGCAATATTCGATATCCTCCATGGCCAGAGTTTCCGTGATCTCGATATCGACATACCTTGCTTCGACATTAAAAGCCTGCAGCGTCGATTCAACAAAACTGATGAATTTCGGATCCTTGAGCTGGGCTGCTGAAACATTCACGGAGATGGAAATATCTTCAAACCCCTGTTGATGTAGTCTGGCGAGGTTTTTACAACTGTTTTCAAAAACCCAGCGGCCAATCGCCTGTATCATTCCAGAATTTTCCGCGATCGGAATAAAGACAGAAGGAGCAATAAACTCACCCTTGTTGTTTACCCACCTGATCAGCGTTTCAAGACCAATCACCTTATCGGTTTTCAAATCCAACTGGGGCTGATAAACAAGATAAAACTCATCGGCTTTCAGGGCATCCCTTAGGCTGTTAAGAATATTGACACGCTGAGTTAAATCCTGGCTCATTTCCTCGCTGTAAGTATAATAGCCACCGCGATGATGGAACTTTGCCTTTTTGAGCGCAGAATAGGCTGCGCTGATAGCCGTCACATAATCATCTGTTTTTGATAATGGTGCCACACCCATGGTGATAGATACGGGTATCGACATATCACCTACCGGCAAAGGAGACTCAAATATATCCTGTATTTTGACGGGGTCAATCGCTTCATCCGGCCCCACCATACTGAAAATATCTCCACCCAGGCGTGCAACAGCGACTTCATCTGATTGAAATTTTTCAGCCAGACGTTGTCCAAAACTTTGCAGTATTTGGCTGCTTCTACGAGCACCAATGGTTTCAACGATAGAATTAAAATGATCAATATTGATGACAATGAGCGACTTGCTGACTTTGTCCTTCTCGAAATTTTTCTGGAAATTCTCTACAAACTGGTTTCTGTTAGAAAGACCGGTTGTTTGGTCGATATAGATCTGATCGTGAAGATGATCAACAAGTGCCAGATTATCAGAACACATACCAATATTTTGACAAAACAAGTGCAAGATATCCTGTTCCGGCCTGGGTATTTCTCCGTCTGCCGTAACATAGGCCGCTATCGACTGTTCCTTACCCGCAAAATAGAGCACGGCTTCATGTTTTTCCATCACACTTTGACCACTTAGCAAAGCCTGTTGAATCAACTTTTCGATATGATTGTCATGAAGCTCATTCAATTCGTGGTTAATGAGGTTTTGATATCGATCTCCTGCAGCGATGATTTTTATATGATCTGTAGTTTCATTTTCCTGACGGCGCACCGCTATCAGGCCATCGAGTGACATGGAAAAGAAACTACTCAGCTGCGTAATAATACCGGAGGCAAAATGATTCAAACCGTTACGCGACAATAGATCACTGGTGGCTTCAATGATCTGCGCCAGCCCCTTGCGACTGTTAGATATCGTTTTAATCTGCTGATAACTGCGAAGCGCAGACACCAGCGATGTGACTAAACGTGTCTGCGTCAACTCGCTTTTGGAACGATAGTCATTGATATCATATTCAGTAATGACTTCAGTTTCAGGAGCATAGCCTGGCTGACCGGTTCTGAGGATAATGCGAACCTCGTCCAGTTTCAGTTTGTCCCTGATGACGCTAACCAGTTCAAGACCGGCCTCGTTGTGCTCCATTACAACATCAAGCAAGATGACCGCAACATCTTCCTCGGCAGACAAAACGTTACGGGCTTCAGCTGCACTGTAGGCATGCAGCATTTTCAGGCTTCTTCCCAGCAATTCGGTTTTGTTTAGAGCGAAGAGAGTGGCTCGATGAACTTCTTCATCATCGTCAATAATCAGGATTTTCCAGAACAGCTCTGGACTTTTCTGCTGGTCAGCTTCGTCATCTTCAATGATTTCCAGCAAATCATCTTCGTCGTAATCAGTCATACCATTACCAAATATAATGGTCTTGTCCCTAAAACCAGGAAAAATTCAGAGTCTTCATTCAGTTTTGTTTCCTTACTAACGGCTATTTATATGGAAACTTTAGACAAGTTTAATATCTGTGAAAATCACCGGCATAACCAGGATTGATCTGGCCTGTATGGAAAATCCAGCCTTTCCCACGGGCAGCAATTTTGCCCAAGTGAGTGAGTATTTACAGACTATACTCGATGAAATAGACAGGCTTAACTGAACAATTTTACATCAATCGCTTTTTGAAGCGCCTTATAGGCCGACTCCAGGTCCGGCAAGCCCTGTTTAACGCTATCCACATCACCTGCCTTGCCTGCCTTCTCAATCATTTTTGCCTTGGCACTTAATGCCATACCACCCACATTGGCAGCGGCCCCCTTGATCGTATGTCCTTGTGCGCCCATCTTCATGGCATCGCCTTCTTCAACCAGCTTTCTTAATTTTTCCACCTGGTTTTTCATATCATCCATGAAGGCTTCTGCCACAGTGACGATTAAATCATGGTCACCCATCATTCTCTGGCTGAATGCCTCATAGTCGAAAACAGGCTCACTATCAGCCTGCTGGTCAGTTTCTGGTTGGTTAGTCATGGGGGCACTCTCTGTAACGGGTTTGTCAGGCGTTTCAGTTTTCCTGATGGATGACATTGGCAGCCAGCGTTTCAACGCTTTATAGAGTTTTTCAGCATCCACGGGCTTGGGAATATAATCATCCATTCCCGCCGCAATACAAAGATCCTGGTCACCTCGCATGGCATTGGCTGTCATGGCGACCACCGGAATCTTGTTACTGATAACAGTAGATGTTTCACTGCGGATTTGACGGGTAGCCTCATAACCATCCATCACCGGCATCTGACAGTCCATGAAGACAAGATCATAACTAAAGCCGGATAAGGCGGTTATTGCTTCCTGGCCATCGCCCGCCACATCAACTGTTACTCCATATTTTTTCAGCATACCCTGGGC
>JABDQZ010000129.1 GCA_013041975.1 Gammaproteobacteria bacterium | reverse complement strand
CCTGACAAGGGCGCCAGACTTTTACCCACCGTAATGAATGGCTCACAACAAAGCAATCCAAAACAGCTCCAAAAATGGCTGGGGCGGCAGGATTATTCGGACTAAGTCCTCACCCTGCGGGCCAGCTTCGCAAGCTCAGCTGTTCGACTCGCTTTCGCTCGTCGTCGAACCTACTCACGGTTCTCATCCTGCCGACACATATCCGGCGGATACATTAAATGGCTGGGGCGGCAGGATTCGAACCTACGCATGCCAGGATCAAAACCTGGTGCCTTACCGCTTGGCGACGCCCCAATAAATTAAATCAACTTCAAACAAGGTCCAGCAGAGGCGATCTGTTCAACCCCTTGGCTATGAAACCTTTATATTTCATAGGCATTTGTTCAAAAACTTGCTGCGCCTGCTCCTGTGTAGCAAATTCTGCAAACACGCAAGCACCTGTGCCAGTCAGCTTTGCAGGCGAATATTTGTCCAGCCACTGCATTGCAGAGGCTATTTCAGGATACTGTTTTTGAACCACTGGCACGCAATCATTGCGGCCCGCACCCTCCAGAAAGGCGGCTATTGTCGTCAGGGGACTACTCCGTGTCAAATCAGAATGGGAAAAAACTTCCGCAGTTGAGACATGCACACCCGGATCAAGCACCAGAAACCAGGGTTCGGGTAATGCTACGGGCTGGATTTTTTCACCCACACCTTCAGCCCAACAGGCATGGCCTCTAATAAAAAGCGGCACATCTGCTCCCAATTGCAGTCCAGCCCCAGCCAATTGATCGACAGATAATTTTCTGCCACAAAGACTGTTTAGCACCAACAACACGGTTGCTGCATCAGAACTGCCACCGCCAAGACCACCACCCATGGGAATTTTTTTCCTGATATCAATATCAACACCGGGAAAATCATCGATGAGGCGCGCAAACAATGTTGCAGCCTTTACCACCAAATCATCTCCAGCTGGCAGCGCATGAATATCCGTGACACGATTTACTCGCCCGTCAGCTCTTAACCTGAGCCCAATTTCATCGCAATAATCCAGAAACTGAAATACGGTTTGTAATAAATGAAAACCATCCTCACGCCTGCCGATGATATGCAGCATGAGATTCAGCTTTGCGGGCGCCGGAAAATATCTGAAATCCATATCAGACACCGGGATCAGCTTGCTCCGAGCCGCTTCATGGTTTCCGTCAATGTCTGACTATCCGGAAAATCGTCCTTTGCCTTTTCCCAGACCTTGCGCGCCTGCTCTTTTTCCCCGGAAACCCATAGCACTTCCCCCAGGTGCGCTGCAATTTCATCATCATTCTGTAACTCCAGCGCCAGCGCCAGATATTTTCTGGCTTCCGGCAAATTTCCCAGTCGGTAATACACCCAACCCAGACTATCAACAATTGCCGCACTATCAGGCTTGAGCTGGTGAGCCTGAGTGATCAACTGAAGCGCCTCCTGGTAGCGATCAGTCTGATCCGCCAAGGTATAGCCCAGCGCATTCAATGCATCTGCATGTTTTGGCTTTTTCGCCAATACCGCTCTTAAATCACGCTCTGCCCGGTCAACCAGATCCACATTAGCCGAGAAAACACCGCGCGAA
The DNA here is from genome assembly GCA_013041975.1 of Gammaproteobacteria bacterium. Taxonomy (GTDB): domain Bacteria; phylum Pseudomonadota; class Gammaproteobacteria; order Chromatiales; family Chromatiaceae; genus JABDQZ01. The sequence goes on along the minus strand of JABDQZ010000129.1, from coordinate 1,418 downwards.
TACAACAGCTCGGTATTGCCTGGGTAGGTTTTCAACGCCGTGGCATAAAAATCGAAAACTGCGTCACTGGCAAGTTTATCGGCAAGAATCTCAGCCTCAATCAGATAATAATCAATAACGTTTTCAGGATCAGCGACACGCAACGCCTCAAGTTCACTTCGCGCCTCATCAAGATTTCCCAGTTGGGCCTGAACCCTGGCATAGCGCAAACCTGCATCATTACGGTACTGCCCACGTGTCACCTGGCGATAGTGTCCCGCAGCCTGTTCAAAATTCTTTTCGAGCTCATCAAGTTGACCCAACTGAAATTGTGCTTCGGATTTTTCATCACCGTTTCCGGCCTCGGCATATTTTTTCCACCAGCTCCTGGCATCATCCGGCTCTTCAAGCTGAACAGCGAGTACCGCCAGCGCAGAAATAAACTCGGTATTCTTCCTATCCTTGCGATGCAAACGTTCAAATTCACGATAGGCCAGTCTATGATCTTTACTGACCAACAATTTCGCGTATATCAAATGCAGATCAGTATTATCTTCATGCTGAGGCACCACCTCACGTAGATATTCAATCGCTTCATCAGTGGCCCCCTTGTCGATCAAGGTCTTGACTTTGAGCACTTTTGCCCTGACCCAGTCACCTCTGAGACTCAGCACCTTACCCAGCGCAACCAGGGCCTGATCGAACTTTTTATGCGCTGCCAGAAGAAAAGCCTGGGCATACCAGGCCTGGGAATCATCAGCATGTTCGTTGACCAGTGTCTGCATAATGGCAAGACTGTCAGCGAGCTTTTTTTCTTTCGACAGAGACACTGCAATCACCAGGAAACCGTCCTTGCCGGTTACTCGCGATATCTTGATTGCCGCCAGAAAATGCTCCATGGCCTGAGACTGCTTTGCCTCGCGCAACAGCAGGATAGCTGTTGCAACTCTCGCCTCAATAGAATTTGGAGCAATTTTTACCCAGCGTTCGGATGATTTCAGCGCGCCCGGATAGTTTTTCTGAAACAGCGCAATCTGTGTAGCAAAACGGGCTGCATTGCTGTCCGCTGCCAGCAGCGCCACATGAAGATAATGATTATAAGCCAGCGTTAATTGACCCTGTTGGGCCGCCAGATCAGCCAGGATATAGTGAAAGAGAATATCCTCCGTTAATTCATCAACCCGCTCAACGCTTGACTCATATGGCAATTTAATCGTTTTTTGGGAACCCGAAGACGGTAAATCACCTTTTTTACGTTCAGCCAGTTGATTTGTGGCACAAGCTGAAAACAGAAATGCCATTAGAATAACCAGGATAAACAAGGATATTCTGTTGGTAACAGTGCTAATTGATTCGTCTGAAATGGTATTATTCGGGTTCACGTGTAGTTTTTAAGATTGATTTCGGTCAACTATAAAGCTCGGTTTGCTCCATAAAAC
>JABDQZ010000095.1 GCA_013041975.1 Gammaproteobacteria bacterium | reverse complement strand
GTGTTGATGAGTTCGGAATGGCGTGAAAGAAAACGACCGGCTCGCCTGGAAAATCGCTATGAGTTTTCCAGCTATGATGATCTGCGTGACTTTCTGGATCGTGCTGCTGAGCTTTCCGAGAGTGTCGGGCTATATCCTGATATGGGTTTTGGTCGTGATTATGTCAATATCACGATTCATGCCGATGAAGGCAGCGATGAGATCTCTGCAGAACAACATACTTTTGCAGAGCAACTCGATAAACTTAATAATGGTGAGTCGTTAACATAGGTTAAGTTCAATGCCAGTAATTGCGTTGGTGGGTAATAAAGGTGGTGCCGGTAAAACAACGCTGTGTGTGAACCTGGCTACAGCTTTCGCCTCCAAGTCTCCAACAGTCATATTGGATGCTGATCCCCAGCAGTCTTCACTGCAATGGCGTGGTATCGCCGACGAAAATGCCATAATAGATGTCTATGAAGCCAACCATGACGTCAACCAGGCCTATCACAATATCGGTAATCAATATACAAATTGCCTCATCGATTGTCCCCCCTCGGTACATTCTGAACAAATGCAACAGGCTTTACGTATTGCAGATCTTGCAATTATTCCTGTTCAACCTTCGCCGCTTGATATCTGGGCAACGGTCCATGTCGAAAGTGAAGTAGAAGCAGCACGTAAAGATAACCCAAACCTTAAAGCACTGTTGCTGATTAATCAGTTCGAAACAAGAACACAATTATCCAAAATTATGCGCAGGGCACTGGCCGAACTGTCTTTGCCTGCTGCTGAAACCCAGGTAAAGCGCAGAGCGGTATACCGAAACAGTTTTCTTGAAGGTCGAACGGTACATGATTTTGGTAAAAGAGGGGCACAAGCCTCTGAAGAAATTCATCAATTAATCCAGGAGATGGAGAATCATTTATGACTTCAAAAGATACTACGGGCGACAAGCTGGTTGCCTCGATACGTAAAACTAAAACTGCTTCAACACCGGCAGCCAGTAGTACTGTCAAAAAGAAGGTCGCCAAGAAAGCAACGACCAAAGTTGCTAAAAAAGCCGCAGCGCCAAAGACAGCTGAAGTAAAGACATCTGAAAAAGCCTCATCTTCAAATACTAACGCGAATAGAAAAAAAGCTCTGGTCAATATGTTCCATACGGGCCGACGTGTCTGGCCTGACTAAATATCAAGGGCAGTTGGAGGTTTTATGACAGCTTCGAAAGATTCCCTGGGAAGCTCACCTCAAGCTGCCAGGCCTGATCATTTGATCAGGCATTCAACATTTCGACAACTTCAGATTTTTGAATCAATTTTTCGCCTTGGGAGTTTCACCAGGGCAGCAGAAGAACTTTTCCTTACACAACCGACGGTTTCGATGCAGATAAAAAAACTGTCCGATGCCGTTGGTATGCCTTTGTTTGAGCATGTAGGGCGTAATGTACAGCCTACAGAAGCTGGTACCGAGCTGTATCAGTCTTGCCGCCAGGTTTTTGAAATTCTATCGAACTTTGAAATGAAAGTGGCTGATTTGCAGGGCTTGAAACAGGGGCGTTTACGTGTCGGTGTTGTAACAACGGCCAAGTACCTGGCTCCGGAAATGTTGGGACGATTTGGACAGACTTATCCCGGTATTGATCTAGCCTTAAAGGTGTCTAACCGGGAGCGTATTATTGAGCGAATGTATGCCAATGAAGATGACTTATACATCATGGGACAAGCTCCGGAGGGTGATCTGGAAGTTGTTTCCTACCTGTTTGCTCCCAATCCTCTAGCAGTAATGGCGCCTCGTGATCATCCCCTGGCAGGTAAAAAGAAAATTACCCTTGAAAGATTAAGCGAAGAGCCGTTCATTGTACGCGAGCCCGGTTCCGGGATCAGGGATTTTACCTTCAAAAAATTTCAGGAAAAAGGTTTACGTCCCAATGTTCGCATGGAAATCGGCAGTAACGAGGCGATCAAGCATACCATTGTCAGTGGCCTGGGCATCTCTGTGTTATCCGTCCATACAATTTCTCTTGAGGGTAAGGATGGACCCCTGGTGATGCTTAATGTTGAAGGCTTTCCTATCATGCGTAACTGGTACATTGTTCACCCAAAAGGTAAGGAACTGTCACTGGCTGCACAGGCTTTTCTCGATATGGCCACCAAGTGTGAGCCGGAAATGAGGTTACGTATGCAAAAATCCTGGCCCTCTTTGAAAAAGGCCCTGAGCCAGTAGTTTGTCATTTTCAATCAAACTTTAATCGAAATCATTTTATATAGATTTTAATCTATGCAAAATATCATCTTAATTGATATGTAATCTGAATATTTTCAATACATAATCAATCATTAGAAAGTGCTAATATTTAGCACGGCCGGCAATAGAGGTTTTTATGTCTGTTTTTAACGAGATTAATCTGAAAAACCTTCATGGTGACATGCTCGGTGGCGTAACTGCTGCTGTTATAGCGTTACCGATGGCTCTGGCTTTCGGTGTGGCTTCTGGTGCTGGTGCCGAAGTTGGTTTGTACGGTGCGATCCTTGTCGGCTTGTTTGCGGCCCTGTTTGGAGGGTCTCCGACCCTGATTTCTGAACCCACGGGCCCGATGACGGTTGTTTTTACTGCAGTTATCACCAGTTTAATTGCTGCTGACCCAGAAAATGGCATGGCGATGGCTTTCACTGTTGTTGTGCTGGCCGGCATGTTCCAGATTTTATTTGGCGTCTTGCGTTTGGGGAAATACGTCACGTTGATGCCTTATAGTGTGGTATCGGGCTTTATGTCCGGTATTGGTTTTATCCTTATCATTTTGCAGTTTGGTCCCATGCTCGGACAGGCGGCCCCTCCGGGTGGTGTCATCGGCGTTCTGGAAAATGTGCCGCAGATTATCGAAGGAAGTCGGTTGCCTGAAGTTCTACTGGGCCTGCTGACAATATCCATCCTGTTTTTCGTTCCTGCCAGCTTAAAGCGATATATGCCGCCACAACTACTGGCGTTAATCGTTGGAACAGTGCTGTCGGTTCTACTGCTTAGTACCGATGAGGTACGAAGAATTGGAGAAATTCCCTCGGGTCTACCCGAGTTTCAAATGCCGTTTTTTAGTTTGGAACAGTGGCGATCAATGTTGGTGGATGCCATTGTGCTCGGTATGCTCGGCAGTATTGATGCCTTGTTGACCTCAGTAATTGCTGACAGCCTGACAAGAACCCAGCATAACTCAGACAAGGAACTGATTGGCCAGGGTGTGGGTAACATGATGTCAGGTCTGTTTGGTGGTTTACCTGGTGCCGGTGCAACCATGGGCACGGTAGTCAATATCCAGACAGGCGGCAGGTCAGCGCTTTCCGGCCTGGTTCGAGCCGGTATTCTGTTTATCATCGTCATGTGGGCTTCGGGCCTTACGGCCGCCATACCACTTGCGGTGCTGGCCGGCATCGCACTGAAAGTCGGTATTGATATTATCGACTGGAATTTTCTGAAACGTGCTCATCGTATTTCTTTAAAGGGTGCCTTGATCACTTATGGTGTGATTTTGCTTACAGTGTTTGTTGATTTGATTGCCGCTGTTGGTATCGGGTTGTTTCTGGCAAATGTCATGACCATTACACGTCTTTCCAAATTACAGGAAGATGATGTAGAAGTAATTAATCAGTCTGGTGATGGTAATAAATCATTAAATTCATATGAAAATGATTTACTCGATACGGCTGATGGTAAAGTGATGATGCTTTTATTGAGGGGTACGATGATATTTGGAGTATCCCGTGCGATCAGCAGGAAAAATTCTGAGATTCAGGGCTGTGCTTCACTCATTATAGACATCTCGCAAGTCACACACCTGGGACTTTCATCGGCATTGGCTATCGAGGAATCTATCAAGGACATGCTCCAGGCGGGGAAAAATATCTTTATCGTTCATAGCACGGGTCAGCCAATCGAACGCCTCGGTTATCTGGGAATTTTAGCTTCCATTCCAGAGAAAAACCTTGTGACAAATCGTACCAAAGCCATGGAACTGGCTTTGTACGGCAATATTGATCAATCAGAGGATAAACTCGATAACGAATAAGGCCGCAGCGTAGTCATTCTGATAAAAGTCATTGACATACTTTCACCTGACCTGCGATAAACGCCATCCTTTTTAAGTAGTTAAGAAAAAATGAAGCAGTTACTAATTAGTTTATTTCCATTTATACGCTGGTTTCCTTTAACTGGCGATAAGGTTCGTTCTGACTTAATTGCCGGAATCACAGTGGCATTGATTCTGGTTCCGCAAAGTATGGCCTATGCGCAACTGGCTGGCTTACCCGTGGTTTATGGACTGTATGCTTCATTTATCCCTGTCATCATTGCATCGCTATGGGGCTCTTCGAGCCAGTTGCATACCGGACCGGTGGCCATGTTGTCTCTTATGTCGGCTGCAGCGCTGATACCGTTCGCGACACCCGGTAGCAGTCAATTTATTGAGCTTTCGATTATGCTGGCTTTTATGGTCGGGGTATTACGTCTGGCACTGGGAATTTTTCAGTTAGGCTCTATCGTCAATCTCCTGTCCAGCCCGGTGATAGTTGGCTTTACCAATGCAGCAGCATTGATCATTGGTTTGTCCCAGCTAAGCAAAATTATCGGTGTGCCATTTCCTCGTACTGATTCTTATCTGACAGATCTATGGCGTGTTTTAACGCAAATACCGGAAATGCATTTTTTAACCCTGGTGTTTGCCATCGGTGCCTGGGTTGCCATTGCGGGACTGCGTCGCATAAAAGCAACTCTGCCCGGCGTATTAATCGTTGTGGTTTTGACTACTCTGATCAGCGCTTTTACCGGCTTTGAAAACAAAGTAGCCATTTCACCTGACCAATTTCACAATAAACATACGGCAGAGTTGCTGGGTACATATGCTACTACCAAGAATCGTATTGACGAACTCATTACGCAAGTTGCAGATTTAAGGCGTCAGGCGAAAGACTATGAAGCTCAGGAAGATATTAATAATGCAGCAAGTCTATCGGCACAAGCGGATGTCGTTAACCATGAGCTGTCGATACTAAAATCAGAAAACACCGTCAGGCTGATTAATATTCATGGCATCAGTTTTACTGCAGCGCGTGATCAGGATAATGCTCTGGTGTTTTTCGATTCAGAAATCATCCCAGATACCTTTTCTGTTGAAGAAAAGGTCTGGCGCTTTAGCAAAATCGATGAACAAAATATTGTACTGTCTTCAGGTGGAGATGTCGTTGGAGTTGTACCAGAGGGTTTGCCAAGTTTTGGTACACCGACCATCGAATGGAGCCTGGTGATTGCACTTCTGCCGGCAGCCCTGGTAATGGCCTTGATCGGTTTCATGGAGGCCACGTCAATCTCCAAAGCCATTGCCAGTTCAACCGGTGAACGTGTGGATGCCAGTAAAGAGCTTGTCGGTCAGGGACTAGCAAATATCGCGGGCAGTTTCTTTGGGTCTTTCACTGTCAGTGGTTCATTTTCCCGTTCTGCGGTAGCGGCCAAAACGGGCGCGAAAACCGGTCTGTTTGCCATCATTTCTGCAGCGACTGTGGTTATCGTTTTACTGTTTTTCACTTCCTATCTCTATCATCTGCCGCAGGCTGTACTGGCCGTCATTGTAATGATGGCGGTATTTGGCTTGATCCGTATCAAGCCACTGACACAGGCATGGAAGGTTGATCGGGTTGGGGCTGTGATTGGCATCATTACTTTTTTCGCCACCTTGATTATGGCCCCTTCCATTGCCAACGGTATTTTGTTGGGCGTGGTACTGACTGTGGTGCATTTCCTCGTTGCATCCATGCAACCCAGGGCTGAAATTGTCAGTAGAAAGCCTGATGGAACATTGGGTGGTATCAAGTCACATAATCTTGAGCCTATCAGTACCAGATTTGTGCCAGTACGGTTTGATGGTGCCCTGACGTTTACCAATGTTGCCTATTTCGAAGATATCATTCTCGAAGCCCAGCGTGATTTTCCTGAGGCTAAATCTATTCTTGTTTTAGGCAGTGGGATTAACAGCATCGATGCTTCCGGTGAGGAAAAAATTCGTGAACTCAATGAGCGATTAGATGAGCTTGGCGTCAAATTAATCTTCAGTGGCCTCAAATTCCAGGTGGTGAAGCTGTTTATTCTCAGTGGCTTGATGGATGAAATTGGCAGGGCAAAGTTCTATCCCAATAAAGAAAAAGCCCTGGAGAGCCTGCAGGCTGAATATCAGGAAAACTGAAAGCTTCACCTCTGCCTAAATCAGTAGCCAGTTCTGAAATGCGCTACAATAAACGGGGTAACCGAAAGACAATAATAAAACTCTGTTAGCAGATATAAGGCTGGGGTCTCAATTGATAAAATGGAAAATAGTTTCCCTGCTCACTGAACTGGTTGCCGGCTGGCCGCGACATTTTACGCCTTTTAAAGGCTGGATCGGGGAACTTAAAGACCCCGATGTATTAAAGGCAGATATTATTGCCGGCATCACTGTGGCCCTGGTGCTTATCCCGCAATCCATGGCTTATGCTCAGTTGGCGGGTCTGCCAGCCTATTACGGGCTGTATGCAGCTTTTCTGCCTGGTATTGTTGCCGCAATATTTGGTTCTTCGCGTCAGCTTGCCACGGGCCCGGTTGCCGTTGTTTCATTGTTAACGGCCTCGGCGCTGGAACCTATCGCCAGCAATAGTCCTGAGACCTACCTGACCTATGCAGTCATTCTGGCACTGTTTGTCGGTGTATTTCAGTTTCTGCTGGGCATGTTTCGCCTGGGTGTGCTGGTTAACTTCCTGTCTCATCCTGTCGTGATGGGTTTCACCAATGCCGCGGCCATCATTATTGCCACTTCGCAGATCAGCAAGTTGTTTGGTGTTACGGTCTTCAAAGCACCTCATCATTATGAAACCGTCTGGCGTGTGATCGAGGCAGCAGTTGCACATACACATATGCCTACACTGGGAATGGCGGTATTGTCACTGGTTATATTGATAACAATAAAAATTTATCTGCCAAGGGTGCCAAATGTTTTGGTAGCCGTGGTTGTCGCAACGTTATTGTCCTGGTATTTCAAGTTCGAAGAAATGGGCGGTGCTGTGGTTGGCAGTATTCCTCAAGGGCTGCCCAACCTGGTGATACCCTCGGCCGAGTGGTCGGAAGTTTCGGGTCTGATTACAACAGCGATAGCCATCGCTTTGATCGGCTTCATGGAGGCCATTTCCATTGCCAAGAGTATGGCAGCCAGAACCCAGCAGAAAATCGATCCCAACCAGGAACTTGTCGGGCAGGGCATCAGTAATTTTGTCTCCGGTCTTTTCCAGGGTTATGCCGTTTCTGGTTCGTTTTCTCGTTCAGCGGTGAATATCAATGCTGGAGCCGTAACCGGTTTCTCATCTATTGTTACGGGAATTGTGGTAGGCATCAGCCTATTGTGGCTCACGCCTCTGATGTATCACCTTCCACAGGCTACATTGGCCGCAGTTATCATGATGGCTGTTGTCAGCCTGGTAAAAATTGAGCCAATCAAGTACACCTGGAAAGTACAGCCACAGGATGGCCTTGTGGCCATAGTGACCTTTGTCTTGACGCTCGCTCTGGCTCCCCATCTTGAAATCGGCATTATTGTTGGTGTTTTGCTGTCGCTGGGGCTATTTCTGCATCGTACCATGCGTCCACGTATTGCCATTTTGTCGCGCCATGCGGATGGTACTTTGCGTGATGCGGACTACTTTGGGCTGCAGAAATGTCCGCATATTTCCGTCATCAGGTTTGACCGCTCACTCTATTTTGCCAATACCGGTTACTTTGAAGAAGCCATCCTGAATGAAGTGGCGTCACATCCTGAAATAAATTACATCATTATCGATACAGAGTCCGTTAACGCCATTGATTCAACAGGTATCGAAATGCTGCAAAGTCTCATCAAACCACTTTCAGATGCCGGCGTTGAATTACTGTTTGCCCGCACCAAGCTGCAGATAAGAGTGGTATTCATACGCAGTGGCCTTGTTGATCTTCTGGGTGAAGATCACTTCTTTCCAAATAATGCAGAGGCACTGAAGTATGCCTGGGATCGGACCTACTGTGAAAAAGAAGGCTGTACCGAGGCCTGTTACCTGGCCAAAGCTCAATCGGCTGAGGTTGACCGGTTAGACGGGCCTCAAACGTCGACGCAACAGCTGGAAAAAGAAACCGTTACGGTTGCCAAAGCAACTGTTGCCAGTAATAAAATAGCGGCGACCAAAAAGAAAAGAGCCATTGCAAAGAAAAAAGTGGCGAATAAGGCTCAAACAAAGAAAAAAGCTGCCCCCAAAAAGAAAACAGCGGCCAAGAAGAAAGTCGCCAGCAAGAAAAAATCAGCGGCAAAGAATGATGAATCCGCATCTGATAAGCGCTGATTGATAATGAAGGGGCTCCCGGGCAGGGTGCAAGTGTACGTAAAATAGTAATATTTCAGATGCTCAATGGCGGATTTGGTTTATAATCCTCCATCAAAATAATAATCAACACTTACCAAGCTATAAATTTTAAAGGCAGGAAAGAACATGAAACAGCTTCTCGCAGCATTTATTTTGGGATTTGCTCTGGTTTCTACAGCTAGCGCAGACAAAGCCATGCAAAGTGATTTTGATCGTGATATCGCTATGAAAATGATCGACAGCAGCATCCAGCGCTTCAAACTGGAAGAAGATGTCAGCATTGAGGATGCCATTGAATCCATGAAGCTGCGTGCCAATATGCTCAATTTCAAACTGGTTGCCGACCTGCCATTATCCGAGCAGATCAAGTCCATGGGGGAAGAATCGCGTCACATGCAGATTCTTGCCTTCTGTGATGCATTGATCGCCAAGAAAATGGTGGAATACAACATTATTTTTGCCGGATTCCTGCCATGTCGTATCGCTGCAGTGGAAGACAAGGACGGTAATGCCTGGCTGGTAACTACCAACATGGATATGATGCTGCACGCAGTTGATTTGCCTGATGACCTTAAACCTCTGGCAAAGCGTGTCCGTGATACGATTTACAGTATTATTGATGCAGGTGTTACTGGCGATCTTTAAACAAAGATCCAGACTACATTGAAAATCGCAAAACCTCTATTATCGAGCCTGCTGTTTTGCTGTGTGCTTCATTGTCGGCCGCAGAAAAACAGCAGGGCACTCGCTAACTGCTGAGCATGCCTGAAGCCATGCGAGCTATCGGGTAGGCTGATAGTTAATTATCAGGGCAGCTTGTTGGTTTGAGGATATTGCTGACTGTAACGGAGCCAGCCCAGAAATAATACTCCGTGTTTGCCGAAGCACATTTGTTACAACTACTGCCACAGGATGTGGTTGCCAGCTGTTTGCGTATCTTGCCCTTGTTGAGCCAGACATCCAGCATCTGCCGTGCTGTATCTTCATCAATATCGAAGTGATTGACAATATCAGACAGCGGTACAGACTGACGTTGGTGAATGTAATCGCGCAATTCTGACAGAATCATGCGGTATCCTCAGCGACTTCATTATCTGACTGTTTTCCTGCCCTGCGTAGGATAATGACTAATCCAATAAAAGCAGACCAGAGAATCAGCAAGGTGGTCATTGCAACCTCTGGATGAAGGGTGAATGTGGCAACCTGGTAGAATGTACTGGCAGTCAGGTAGGCTACAGAAGTTGTCCAGATGGCCACAAAAATGGCCCAGCGCCTGCCTGCTTCACGTTTTATAGCACCAATGGTGGCAACGCAGGGAAAATACAGCAGTATAAATAACAAGTAGGCAAAAGCACCTGCCTGACCATCGAATTGTTGCTGCATGGCACCCAGTATGCCAACATTAACGCCCTGATCTTCTACAACGGTCTGTTTGTCAGTCAGGTCACCAACGTTTAATCCCAACGGATCGGTAACTGCTTGTGACAGTTCAGCCAGGTTATCCGGAACCGTCTGTGAAGCATCACGTATCGATTGCCAGAAATCGAAATCCGGTTCGACATAATCACCAGTCTGGCCTAATTGTGTATAAAGTGTATTGAGCGTCCCAACCACAACTTCCTTGGCTAGAACCCCCGAAAAGATGCCGACAATTGCTGCCCAGTTGTCTTCCTTGATACCCATAGGCGCAAACAGTGGGGTCAGTTGCTGGCTGGCTTCACTCAACAGGGATTGATCTGAATCCTGGTTCCCAAAGCTGCCATCGGTACCGATGGAATTGAGCAGGTTAAGTGCTAATACCATAATGATGATGATCTGGCCGGCTTCCTTGATAAATAGCCTGACACGATCCCAGGTACGCAATGCTATCCCTTTGAAAGTTGGTAAGTGATAGGGGGGCAGTTCCATCATGAAGCCCTGGCTTTCACCCGGAAGCAGCGTCTTTTTCATCAACAGACCTGTCAGCACAGCAACCAAAACACCGGTGATGTACAAGGCAAAAACAATGTTTTGTCCGTTATGCGGGAAGAATGCTGCAGCAAATAATACATAGACCGGCAAACGCGCACCACAGGACATAAAAGGGTTCATCAGGATCGTCAGTTTGCGTTCGCGTTCGGACTCAAGTGTACGCGTCGACATGATGGCAGGTACGTTACAGCCGAAGCCCACGATCAACGGGACAAATGCTTTGCCAGGCAGTCCCATGGCTCGCATGGAACGATCCATGACAAAAGCGGCACGTGCCATGTAACCTGAATCTTCAAGGAACGACAGGAACAGGTACAGGGAAGCTATTATGGGTATAAAGGTCGCGACAATCTGTACACCGGCTCCAAGTCCGTCAGCGAGTACAATCGATAACCATTCAGGGCTGCCTGCACTGGTTAATAGATGCCTGACACTATCAACGAAGAGGGCACCGGCGATGCCGTCAAAGAAGTCGATAAAAGCACCGCCAAAATTGATGGTAAACAGAAACATGAGATACATGGTGGCAAGAAATACCGGAATGCCGGTCCATTTTCCCAGTATGATGCGGTCAATACGGTCACTGAAGGTGCGGGTAATCTTGAAGCGGTATTTCTGTACAGACTGCGCCAGTACGTGGGCATGACCGAAACGGCTGTCTGCAATCAGAACATCCGCATCTTCATCGGTGATAGCTGAAATGTTCTGGCGACACTCGATGGCCTGCTGTTGAACGTCAGCGGCAACATCGGTGGTAGAGTCATTATCCTCTTCAAGTAGTTTGATCGCCAGCCAACGCCGGTTCTGGGCATTATCATCTTTGATAAGTTCGGAGAGTCTTGCGATAGATGTTTCGATGGCATCATCAAAAGCCAGTGAATATCCCGCGTCCAGCTTGTGCAGAATGACATCGAGCATACGTGCTTTAAGTTCGCTGATGCCTTCGCCGGTTGTTGCTACCACGGGAACCACCGGACAGCCCAGTTTTTCAGAAAGTAATTCAGAATCAATGCTGATACCACGTTTTCGCGCCACATCCATCATGTTCAGACAGACGATTAAGGGAATCCCCATTTCCAATAACTGCACAGACAGGTAAAGGTTACGTTCCAGGTTGGCAGCATCAATGACATTGATAATCAGGCTGGCATCACGCGATAACAGGTAGTCGCGGGTCACTTTTTCGTCAAGTGAATTGGCATCCAGTGAATAGATGCCGGGAAGGTCGATGACGTTGACTTCATGATTGTCGAGTTTGAAATGACCTTCTTTGCGTTCAACCGTTACACCTGGCCAGTTCCCGGTTTTCTGTCGAATGCCGGTAAAGGTATTGAACAGTGCGGACTTGCCGCAATTCGGGTTACCTGCAAGTGCGATATGCAAACCTGTATCAGGTATGACAGCCGTTGAAGAAGTATCCTTGAGAAAGGCCATGAACAGTTTCAGTCCAGCGTCTCGACAAATAATTTGTTGGATACGCCCGCTCCCAGGGCCACTCGATTGCCTTCGCGAGCAAGTACAGTGCCTTCACCCCGGTGATTGATGACTTCAAACTCGCTTCCCAGGCTGATGCCCAGTGACAACAGGCGGCGCGTCATGGCTTTGCCGCCCTCTATGGCATTGAGGCGGACCTTGCTGCCAATGGGCGCATTACTGAGCAATTTGACTTTCATTTTTGCGAAGCTTCTAAATAAGAATGATTCTTATTTTAGTGATTTCTAATGTAATTGCAATGCGTTTTGTCAATAATTAATGAGAAGGCAATTACCTGATCTGTTTTCTCCAGCGATTAACAATATCCGCAACATCCACATCAAATGTTTCACCCGACCATTTATTGTAGAAATCAGCGTCATGGCTGTTGGGTGTAGGAAATGGGGCATCAACCTGGAAACGCGTTGGCAAAGGTATGGCTTCACCCAGTGCCAATGCCTCACCACGACCTAGCGCCGATAGAATGCTGACTAAGTCACTCTGACCTTCAGGCACCAGTGAACGCACATATTGCTGATCATCTGGGTTGGTCAGGCGCATACAGATATAGTTGGAACACTGAGACAGCACGGTTTCTGATAATTCATAGGGGCGCTGGCTGACAACGGTCAGGCCGACACCATATTTACGGCCTTCCTTGGCGATGCGTTCCATGGCAATTCGTGTTCCCTTATATTTTTCATCATGGTCGCGCGTAATATAGGCATGAGCTTCTTCACACACCAGCTGGATAGGAAATTCCTTGCGTTTGGGATTCCAGTAGTTGAACTCAAAGGCCAGTTTTCCCAATTGAGCCGCAACGACAGGGCGAACATCGGAAGGCACAGGACTGAGGTCGATCACAGTAATCTGGCGCTTGGGGTCGGTCAGACCAGTGAAATCACGCAGCAGGCCTTCCAGTGAATCTGAGTTTTTACGGCGCTTCGGTCTGAACAGGAAGTCATAGCGTGCATCATTGAGTTTACTCTGTAGTTTGACCAGAAATTCATCGAACTGGCCAAACAATGCACCCTTGGTTTTACCAAAGTCCGTTTGTTGCTCATTGGCTTTCTTGAAATGCAGTAACAGGTCATCAATCGAAAAATAAACCGGTGAATCTACCGATAGCCGATCAAATACCAGGTCTTCATTGGCCTGTTTTCGCAAAGTCAGCAATACATCTCGTAAAAAGGCAATCTGGATAGAGGCTCCGGGGTCAGTTCGGTCGATCAGCAGGTCGATTAACTCAGAGTAGGTTAGCAACCAATATGGAATTTCCAGATCGCGTGCATCGACATAACGCATTACCGATGGTGAGAAAGCTCCCTTGAGCTTGTTATTTTCATTTCGCCAGCAATATTCACCGTGCAGATCGAGTAAAATGATATGGGCATTTGGCATGATTTTCACGGTGTTTTGCAGCAGACTGGTAACCGTCCATGATTTACCGGCACCAGATTGCCCGAGAATTGCCAGGTGACGACCAAAAAGCGGGTTGGGATCCATATAGACCTCAACATCGCTGTGTTTGCTGAGGTGACCCATGCTAAAGCCATAGTCAGCATTGCTGCTAAAAAGCGACTGAAGTTCGGCTTCACTCACCTGCCAGGTTTCTGCACCGCTGATCGGATAGTGATTGATACCCCGGGTGAAGCGGTTGTTTTCATTAATTTCACCCAGTGGCATGCAAGTAAGAAAACGTGAAGTTTTATCCTCGTCGCTTGATTCCCAGGTTGATGTGACCGAAGCCAGTACATGCACGCCACTTTGCCGGATAGAAACATGTGAGCCAATCTGGCCGACCACTGTTGAAGATGAACTGGTGGAAATAACTGGATTATAACCTTCATCATCCGAGAGTAGCTTGACGGTGAATTCATTACCTTCGGCTTTGATGATGTGACCAATGTGCAGATTTTCCATGAAATATCCTGTTGAGATTTTTTAATTCTTTGCGAGATTATAGCCGTTAAGAGCGGTTTATGTGATGATTGGCACCAGTCAATGCGAAAGGTAATAAATGATGAATAAAGTGACAGTGATTGGAGCAGGTTTTGGTGCATTAACGGCAGTAAGAAAATTACGTGCAGCAAATGCCTCGCTGGAAATCACCCTGATTTCTCCAAGTCCTGAAATGATCTATTATCCAAGCCTGATCTGGATTCCCAGTGGCCTCCGTCAGCCTGAAGACCTGCGCATCAATCTCAATAACTTTTTCAGGAAAATGAAGGTTAATTACCACCAGGGCAGTGCCCAGTCACTGGAAGATGGTGGCCGTACCGTGGTAACAGATAGTGGTAAAGTCGAAAATGATGGACTGGTGATCGCTTCAGGTGGACGTTTCATCAAAAAACTTCCCGGTATCGAACATGCCATTACTCCCTGTGAAGGCATTGATGCAGCGGTACAGATCAGGGACAGGCTCAACGCCATGCAAGGCGGTAAAATTGCCGTGGGCTTTGCCGGCAACCCCAAAGAACCCTCTGCCATGCGTGGTGGACCCATGTTTGAGTTTTTGTTTGGCATCGACAAACAGCTCAGAAAAGAAGGCCGCCGCGATAAATTTGAAATCACTTTTTTCACACCGGCTGAAAAGCCGGGAGCCCGTCTTGGTCCAAAGGCGGTTCAGGGGCTTGTCGAGGAAATGAAAAAACGCGATATCAATACACACCTTGGTCACAAGATGAAAGGTTTTGAAGCCAACAAGGTAAAGACTGAAGGGGATGAGTTTGAAGCCGATCTGATTCTTTTTATGCCGGGTATGACCGGCAATCAATGGTTTGATAACACTGACTTGCCGCGTTCCGCAGGTGGTCTGATCAAGGCAGACCAGTATTGTCGTGTAGAAGGCTTTGACAAGGTTTACGTGGCGGGTGATTCAGGCAGTTTTCCTGGACCTGACTGGATGCCCAAGCAGGCACATATGGCTGACTTGCAGGCTGAAGCTGCGGCTCATAATCTGATAGCTGAATTTAATGGTGGCCAGGCTTCCGAGACCTTCGATGTCGAGCTGGTTTGTATCGTCGACAGCCATAATAGCGGCATGCTGGTGGCACGTACCAAGGAACGCAATATTGTATTGCCACCGTTGCGCGTCATGCACTGGGCGAAACGGGCATTTGAGAAACTGTATTTAAGCAAGTATCGTTAACGGCATGGATATTTCATCACTTTTGATTGGCGCCATTTTCGGTGGGTTTCTGACTTATATGGTTACCCGTTTTTTGCTCAATGAAAGCATTCGGGAAGAACAGTTGGCAGAAGCCATTATCGATTCCGGAACAGGGCTTTATACTCGCCATTACATGAATGAGATAGCCCCGAGACTCATCGCCATGCATCAGCGTGATGAAAAAGCAGGGTTTGCAATCAGCCTGATTGAAATTTCAAAAGAGAGTCAAACAATCTCGAAATATGGCGAGTCGATCTTCAACAGGGCATTTGCCACTTTGGCTACGCTGGTCATGGAAACGATCCGTGAAACCGATATGGCCATTCACTTTTCCAGTAACCGGATTGCAATTATCAGTGACTGTAAAAATGAAAAGGCGGCCAGACAGACCCTGTATCGCATCAATGAAAAAATATCCGGCCTGGATATACCAGTGACTAACTCTGAAACCATCAAGCTTGAGACCTCTGCGACACAAGTCATCCATGAGACAGACCAGAGTTTTTCTGAGTTGTTAAATCGCACAGAAAGGATTTTGCTGGGTTCGGTCAGTTCATGAAAAACTGTCAAACAGCAGCTTAAGTGACATCAATACAGAAACAACCACCAGCATTGGTTTAATCAGTTTTACGCCATGTTTCATGCTCAGGTGAGAACCGCTATAACTGCCTATCACTTGCCCGGCAGCCATAATCAGCCCAACTTGCCATGCAACCAGTCCGGCCAGCTGAAAAAAAATCAGAGAGGCGATATTACTGGAAAAATTCATTAACTTGGTATGTGCCGTTGCCCTGGTAATCCCATAACCCAGCAGAGTGACGTAAGCGATAACAAAAAAAGAACCGGTTCCCGGGCCGAAAAAACCATCATAAAAACCGATACTGAAACCTGCTGTAAATGCAAAAAGGGTAATGGTTATGCGTTGTTGTGCATCTTTATCGGTAATGCGCGGCGAAATGAGAAAATACAGCGCAAAAGCCAGTAATAATAGCGGCAGCAGGGTAGCAAGTAATTGGTTATCCAGTTGTTGTACCACCAATGTGCCGACACCTGAGCCAATAAAGGTCAGGGCAACAGCAGTTAGGGCTGACTTCAAGGGGATGTGTCCGTTGCGATAAAAATTGAGACTCGAAGTCAATGTTCCCGCTGTACCTTGCAGTTTATTGGTACCCAGTACAGTCAAAGGCGGTAGGCCAGACCATAGCAGTACCGGTATGGTCAGTAATCCGCCACCACCGGCTATACTGTCTATAAAGCCAGCTGCAATACCGGTGATGAAAAGTATCAGAATCAGTTCTATGCTTAATTCCATAATGTAATGTATAACATGAAAAACTACCCGGGTTATAACAATGAGTAATCTAGCAAAAGTTCGTTGGCACATTTCTGATGATTCAGTCGCTCTGGCTCGGGAAGCATCGGAAAAGATTTTGCATGAAGCACGTCTGGCGATTGGCAGAAAAGGCAGTTTCAACATAGTTTTTGCAGGCGGTAATACGCCATTGCATGCCTACCGGCATCTGGTGCGTGGTGATACAGACTGGGGCAACTGGCAGGTGTATTTTGGTGATGAACGCTGTGTTGAGCGATCTGATCCAATGCGAAATGATTTACAGATTCAGGAAGTACTGTTTGATGATGTTTCCATTCCGGCTGTGCAAATTCATCACATGCTGGCAGATGCAGGATTTGAAGTCGCTATCAGTGACTATGAAAAGAAAATACGCCACGCCATGCCATTTGACCTCGTCATACTGGGTATTGGCGAAGATGGTCATACGGCAAGCCTGTTTCCTGGTCAAGAGCATGATCCCAATCAGGACGTGGTTGCTGTAAGAAATGCTCCCAAGGAACCTGCAGAAAGAATTTCATTGAATTACGCGGCATTGAATAATGCCCGCAAGGTTATGTTTATCGTTGAAGGTGAACATAAACGATCTGCGGTGGAGTCATGGCTGGCGGGTAACGATCTTCCTGCTTCCAGAGTTTCTGGCATTGATGGCACGGATGTCTATCTGGATCGGGCTTCCTGGCCTGATTAAAACAATCTCATTTTAATCACTTTTTTAATCCCGCTGTTGCCCTGTTCTTCGACAATCAAAAATGCCCGCAAATGCGGGCATATGGTTAGAATTTAAAAGTTGAACCTATATAAAAGTAGCGTTCACCTGGATCATTGGGTGTGCCGAATAGCTGCATATTGTGGGGCATTTCCTTGTCCTGGATATTATCTATACCACCGAAGAACTCAATGCTCTTATCATAAGCATAGCTGACTTTGGCATCGACGACCGTGTAGTTGCTATTAACGTTTGTACGTGTTTCATCCGGTCCGTAATAGTCATGATATGTTTTGGCATTAAGGTAGTAGCTCATAGCATTACGGACATAAGCAACATGCAGTTTACTGTTGATTCTGGCGCTATTGGTCAGGCGCTCACCAGTGGATTCGTCTTCAGTATCAAGATACTCTACCGATCCTCTAACAGTCAGACCTTTTGCTGGACTCAGTGTCAAAGTCAGTTCTGTGCCTGAGATGACTGCCTTATCGATATTGTCGTATGTCATATACATAGTTGGCGGCGCAGGGAAAGGAACAAATCCGGTTGTAACCGTAGCAATAAGGTTGTCCAGGTTGGAGTAATGATAGACAAGGTCCAGACGGTAGCTATCGCCTTTGTGCCCGACAGCCACTTCGTAGGTTTTGGATTCTTCGGGCTGGAGATCAGGGTTACCTGAAATATCAAAAACTAGTCTGGTTCCCCGGGTAAAGTGGCTGTACATATTTGTAAAGCTTGGTGCTTTGAATGCTTCACCATAACCGACACGGAAGTTGGTGTTGCCATGGACATATTTTGCCGACACTCTCGGGTTGGTTGTAGAGCCAAAATCGCTGTAGTCGTCGAATCTCAAACCCACAACCGTACTCAAATTGTCGGTAATATCCCATTCGTTCTGATATAGCGCGCTGTAGTTGGTGCGATCAGCTTCTTGCGTATACATTGAGACTTCAATATCTTCATGTTTGGCGCCAATACCAAAAATGTTGGTGATGTTATCGGTTGTAAAATGACGGAGGTAGCTGTTTAACTCCGTTTGGGAGTATTCTGTGGTCTCACTTCCATCGCCGCGGTCGACATCGGCATCACTGTATCCATAACCAAAGTTGGTATCGATGAGGTAGTTGTCAGCAACATGATTGTAGATACCGCTGAATTGGTAGCGTTTCTCCTTTTCGTATTCATTGGCTTTCCCAAAGCTACTATCATCCTGGTCCCAGAATTCAAAACGGGTCTGTAAACTGTCCTCACCGAATTTAATATTATTACCGTAGCTAAAGAATTTCTTGGATTCTTTAGGGAGGTCAGTTGCAGTAGTTGACTGATCAATGCGGTAATCACCCCGTTCTTTTAACTCAAGAGCAACAGTATGTGAGATGGATTCGCCACCTATTTTCGCACTGCCTCGTATGATCCCTGTCTGGCGGTCCTTATTCTGCGCTTGACCACCGATAACTGTTATTCTGGCACTATCCTCTTTTACTGCTTTTTTCGTAATGATATTGACAATGCCTGCAAGGGCATCCGCTCCATAAAGGGCTGACATCGGTCCACGCACGATCTCGATTCGTTCAATATCTTCGAGTTGGATGCCACTAAGGTCGGAACCACCGTATTTCCCTGTTCTTCGAAGGCCATCAACCAGGATTAGTGTATGGCTCTCATCAAAGCCACGCATGTAGACTTCCGAGGTGCTGCCAGTGTCTTTGATGTTAATTCCTACTGCTTCATTCAGGACTTGGGGTACGCTGCGTCCAGATAGACTCTGTATCGTTTTCTGACCCAGGACCTCGACGGTAGCCTGGACATCTTCTATTGTTTCCTGCTGACCCAAAGATGTAGTAGATACGACTACAGTGCCTAATGTTTCAGCTGCAGTTGCAACATTAACAGAGCAGGCAGCAGCGACCAGGGAAACTTTCAGTTTCCTTGCCTGAGCATTCTTTAACTTCATGGAAGATCCTTAAAAATAATTCGTGACGAGAAAATTCGCGGTGATGCTATCAGGCAAATACCCTTCAAACTATGTGACAATTTGTCGCATTGTTTGTTGGGTGGTACCTAAATAGACTCCCTGAGGTTTTTGGTTAACACAAACGTTTAATAATTTGATGGGGTAGGCAATGAGGATAGACATTAGGCAACGCTTTAAATTAATTGCTGCTCTATCGATCGGTCTGTTGATAAGCGCGGGAGCACAATCCAAACCCAATGATCACAGTCATCACCTACACATGAATCATAATCTGCCTGCAATCAGTTGGACGGAAGCACCATTGTTTAAAGTGGATAAAAAAAGGACCCGTGGGTTTAAGGGTTTTACCCTTCAAGGCATGCAGGCTGAAGAAGTCACTGTATATCCAGGTAATACGGAAGACAGCTGGTCTGTTGCAGTTAAGGATAACGCTGTAAAGGTTAAAAACAGGGGTGGAATGAAGGGAGGCTATCACTGGATTG
>JABDQZ010000093.1 GCA_013041975.1 Gammaproteobacteria bacterium | reverse complement strand
TCCCATAACTGCCCGTTGCACCCGACTCAAGCCAGCGCAAACTACTCATCTGCCCCCCTTGCTCCGCACTTTTCATTTGTCCGCCAAATGAAGTCAAGTGGTCTGCGACTGCACCAGGTATAAACTTTAAGGTATCAAGATGTTTAACGTGTGCCTTCCCAGTAAAATAAAACATCACATCTTTTTCATTAAGTAGAAAGTCTTGATTTAACACCTTGACTTGTAACTTTGAGCTATACCACTTTTTTTGAATTTCATCATATTTTCTAGCTCTGATATTACGATTTTTATCCGATGTGGAAAGAAGATAAGCTGTTCCATCTGGTTGTTGCGAATCGGATGCAACACCTCGATCTATCAGTTCCTTTGCCAAGTCAAATGTTTCCGCCGCTAGTAACATAGTGGGTCTTAGCTTATAGTCATTCCAGGGCATAACACCATGCTGTGCATAAAAAGGATTATTTTTTGGAATTTTACATTTAATTCCCTGAATTTTTTTCGGGCAAAATTCTAAATCATAGCCCGTCGCAAACGCCATGGTAATTGACATGCACCCAACTCGATAAGGTTTCATCCAGGTCAATACATAACCCTGTACCTGCGAAGGAGTATTTTCTTTAACGAATTTAAAGATATTTTCAAATGTCTCGGAGTCAAGAAAATCCTTTTCTGATTTGAAATTCACATGAATAATATTTTCTGCTGGAATATTACGAGCTTGCTGATAATACGTTGCGATTTTAATACTTAAAGGATCACTATCGTTAACAATGACGGCAATCTGTTTTGAGCTGGGAAATTTTTGTATTTCATGTTGAATAATCAAGAATGGTTCAAAATAAATCACTACGATAATCATTACTACTGCTGCTGTGAGGAATAGAAGTAATTTTTTGATCATAGGGTATTTATAATGTTTTCAGATCTTGGCTGTATGATGATTCATTTTGAGTTGAATTCTGGCTCTGGTCCCTGACAGGCTATAACCGATAACAAATCTGCTTTTTTTGTAGCCTTCTTCCCTTTGCCCAAAACATCACCTTGATAAATAAAATCAAGAGAAAATAGTTCGTAACTCATTCTCATACTGATCAACCTCTTCGGTCATACCATCATATTCCCGGATAACTTCATATAATTTTTGTTCATTGACATTATAATCGATAAACCCCAATTCAAACTCGCTGCCAGCAAGAATATTTGCAACATAAATTATATCTGAAAGTGTTTTTATGATGATTTTATTGGGACGGGGAACATCATGTTCACGGATGGCTATAATAATTTCCTCAGGCACCCCTAATGTCTCTAACAACAGCGACCCGATGCCTTCATGCCATCTAAAAATCAAATGCTTGACCGTGTCGGGACGAGCAATCAATTCTTCATACTGAGAAGCACGATAGAGTAAATAAAATGCTCCAATATCATGGATCATGCCTGCAAGCATTGCCTCGTCAGGATTATAGGTTCCATAATGTTTAGAAAGCACATACGCTGTACTCGCTGTGCGTATTGAATGATCCCAGAGCTGTTGAGAAAGGTCTTTAAAGACATGCAGCGATTTTGCTCGACGCATTTGTTGTATAGCGATACTTAATGCTGTATTCCGAACAATATTTATACCAAGACGAACTAGTGCCGTTTTAATATCTGTAATTTCGGAGCCTGTGGTATTGTATGCAGCAGAATTAACCAGCCCGAGCAAACGAGAAGATATTAATGGCTCAACCTTTAATAATTCTGCAACCTGATCGCCTGTCCAGTCCGGGTTTGATAATGTATCTCGCAAACGAATAGTTAGGTCAAAGGTTGTTGGAAAGCTAATCTCACCTGACAACTCTTCTGCAATATCCTGAAGCATTTGAAACCGTTGCTGTTTCAGTGCATCACCGACTTTATCTTCATACTTCATTAAAATCTCAGAATTTGTGTTGATTATTTAATCATTGGCACTTGAGGAATATACTGTAACAACAAGTCTGATGATAACCTCGTAGAGTATAATCCAATTCAAAAATGAGCCCGAACGACTGCTTTTTTAGAAAACGGTCATATCTGGCGAATCCACCTACGACAGGAACCGTGTTAAGCGGACTCTTGGTAAACATATGATATTGTTACTTACTGATTAAAACAGGTCCGATAAATCTAAATAATGAATAAGCACCTCGTTTCAATGGTTACAGTAGCACTATTTACCAATGGCTGTTCAAGTGATGATGTCCAAAATCGTTGTATTTCTGATTATCCCAATATTTCGCATGAAACGCTTAGCTATCCGTCTGGAAGTGTAGCTAATATTGAAGGCATAGAATGGTTTGAAGATGGTGTGAAACAAATAACGCTTAAAAGCCGAGCAGTCATCATGGTTCGCCCTCTGAACCTTCCTTTACCTGCTGTTGGATCTAAATTGGAGTTACGTTCCTTCATAAAAAATCCTGGCGATGCCCCTTTTGCCGGCTGTTATTGTCAAGTTGGTACAGATATCTGCCTTGAAGAGTACACATACCCATAAAACTCTGGTTATTTGACTCCTTCTGCTGAGATACCGGCATAAGCCGGAAAGTTAACCTGAGGCAATTCAAAAGACCATATTTTATGACTTAGGAGTCATTTATGACACTTATGTGATAGATATTTTTATAATAGGAGACAGTGATTTTCTGTCTCTGTATATTACTTTGCTATTACGATTCAAATATTCTTAACAAGGATAAAGCAATGGATGTCGATAAAATATCAAGCCGTTGGTGGGTGGTTTTTGGAGCAATTTTGATCCAGCTTTGTTTGGGAGCAATATATGCTTGGTCAGTATTTACCCCAGAATTACAGTCACAAGGCTGGACAAAGTTACAGACACAGATAGTGTTTGCTGTTGGGTTAGCTAGTTTTGCCATTGTTATGGTTTTTGCAGGCAGTAAGCTGCAATCTTGGGGACCACGCAAATTAGTCATCATAGGTGGGCTGACTTTAGGGGCTGGCTATCTGTTAGCTGGCTTTTTGGGTGGCAGTCATTTTTGGGGGACTTTACTGGGCATTGGCTTCATTGGCGGCATGGGTATTGGTTTGGGGTATGTGGTTCCTATTGCAGTAGGCATGCGCTGGTTTCCCGATCATAAAGGCATGATTACTGGATTAGCCGTTGCCGGGTTTGGTTTCGGTGCAATGGCGTGGGTTAAACTGGCTGGAAACTGGGGAAACTTACTAGATACCATAGGCCTTGGAAATACCTTTATAGTTTACGGATTAGCTTATGCCTGCCTGGTCCTACTCGGTAGTATCTGGATGAAGTTCCCTCCCGCTGATTGGAAACCCGAGGGCTATCACCTACCTGCTCGGGCAGCAGGAGGCGGTGGTGAAGAATTCGAAACGAAGGATATGCTGTGTACTCCCCAGTTTTATCTGATTTTTTTCACGTTTGCGGTCAGTGCAGGTGGCGGCTTGATGTCAATCGGGTTAATGAAATTGTATCCCATGGAGGCATTGCAAGCCTCTGGATACACACTTTTAGAATCCAGTGCTATTGCAGGCACGGCAATGGCCATATTTTTCAGTCTGGCAAATGGGATTGGACGAATTGTCTGGGGAACGCTCAGTGATCAACTGGGCCGAAAATATTCGGTGACCTTAATGGCGGCTAGTCAGGGAGTTATTTTATTGGCATTTACCTATATGGCTGGCAATGAATATCTGCTTTACCTGGGAGCCATGTTAATCGGGTTTAATTTTGGAGGTAACTTCGCATTATTCCCAGCATTAACGGCTGATGAATTTGGTAACAAATCTGTCGGTCATAATTACCCTTTTATATTTCTGTCCTATGGTGTGGGCGGTATTCTGTTCCCGATACTTGGCGGTATGCTCGGCGATATGGGTAATTTTTCGCTAGCTTTTACAATATGTGGATCAGCCTGTCTGTTAGGCGCTATTGCAACCGTGGTTGTATTTCCTCCGCATTTGCAAGAAGCCCATAAACCTTGCAGTTTGCATGGCTTTGTTCATCAGCTACACCTTTTTGAACATGATAAGTAGTCAGTTTATGAAAGTTTATATTAATCAAGGAGCGGGCAACTGCCCTCTGAATTGCTATCTACCTTGACTAATGACATGTGGGAAAAACAAAGGTTTCGTTCTAGGCAGGTAATTCCGCTTTTAGCAGTCGATTCAAACGGTCATTGCAACACAGTCAATATGTATTTTGATAACTTCCTGTAATGATTATGTTCGATAAGCTTTATCTTAAAATCAGTTCATCTTTATTATTGATCTTGGCAGTTTCTGTTTTGCCATTAACTGTATCTGCCGAATCGCGAGATTCCGGATTGAGTTGGAACTTGCTACTAAAGTCTAAGATCAATGATGATTGGTTTGTACTGTCTCGCTCTAATATTGCTTCGCGTAACGACAACTCTGACTACTTTTTTGGCTACACTGGTGTGAGCCTAGGTTACCAGCTAGATAAAATCTGGAGCTTACGTCTAGGTTATCGATACGCTGCAATTAAACCGCAAAATAACTGGCTAAAAGAGAATCGCCCTTTTTTGGAAGCTTTTGCTTCAACCAAACTCAATGATTACAAACTTACCAGTCGTTCACGTCTAGAATGGCGAAAATTCGATTACCGTGAAAATGATATTCGCTTGCGTCAAGAGTTTACCTTGGAAGCTCCAATGCAGTTTACCGAATTGGAGCTAAAGCCATATCTGGAAGAAGAGATTTTCTACAGTAACAACCATCAACGAATTGAAGCAAATTGGCTGGGAGGTGGACTAGCCTGGCGTCCAGAAAAGGGAGTGAAATTAAAGCTTGGTTATCGTTGGAATCATTTTCGTCTGGGTAATAAATGGCATAATCGTGATGTGATTGTTATTGGGCTTAATTTGTTTTACTAATCCAATTCCAAGACTATTGGTAAGTGCTGATACTGATTGTAGCCAATCTTAGGATTAAAATTCTGTTTGGGCAACGGGCAGCTGTAATCCTCTCCTATATAGTCCTGCCAATGCTAAGTTCAATACCTTAGTGTTTACTTTAATTTGTTTTCGTGAATAGAATGGCTACTGCAGGCCACCATAAAAAATATAGAGGATACGGAGAGTAATTAATGAAAAAACTAAACAGATTAGCGATTACAGGTGCAGTAATAGGCAGCTTTTGTGCAGGAGAAGTCATGGCTGCCACAGAATGGAATGTGTCGTTATGGGGTAAGCGACGTGCTTTTACTGAGAATGTCGAAAAGCTGGCAGAGCTAGTTGAGCAGAAAACCAACGGGGAGTTCAAACTTAAAATTTCCTATGGTGGTCTGTCAAAATCAAAAGAAAACCTGGATGGAATTTCCTTTGGTGCATTTGAAATGGCGCAATTTTGTTCTTTCTACCACAAGGACAAAAACCCTACTATTACTGTAACGGAACTGCCTTTTGTTAAAAATCTTTCGTTGTCCAGGATTGCTGAAATTTATCAGAAAGTGCATGAACACCCGATTGTCGTAAAGGATCTTGCTCGTTGGAATGCGACTCTGTTAATGCCTACTCCTTTACCCCAGTACAACCTCGTCAGTAAAACCGATGCAATTAAGTCACTTGATGATTTCAAGGGTATGCGCGTGCGTGGTCCCGGGGGCATAATGGGTGTGTTGGGCAAGCTCGGCGCTGTTAAAACCGGTGTACCATTTTCTGAAGTACGTCAGTCCATGGATTCAGGCGTTATAGATGCAGCCACATTTGCACCTCACGCTCATCTGGCAACCAAAACTTACAAGGTTGGTAAATGGGCATCCACTAACCTGAACCTCGGTTCCGCTAACTGTCCTGTGGTGGTGAATACGGAGGCTTTAAATGCATTGAAGCCAGCACATAAAGAAGCCTTGCTGGGTTCAGTCAATGAAGCTATCGCTGCTTATGTAGATAACTACGACAACAATACAACTGGAAAGTATTGGAAGGCCGTCGAAGATGAAGGCCTGACTAAAATTACCTTCACACCAGAGCAGACTGCAGAATTGAATAAACTGGCCGCATCAGTTCGTGAAGACTGGGTCAAAAAGAATGCATCCAAGTTCGATTCAAAGACACTGTTTGAATTCACTCAATCCCTTGTCAACGAGTAACAAGGGAAAAGTTGAGATTTAGTTAACCCAGGAAACCGCACTCTAACCGGGTGCGGTTTTTTTCATTCAGAGTGTACTATGGCTGGCTCGCATACTGTTCTTGAAGACAACACCATTTTAAGCAAACTTGATCGGTTGTACTTTAGACTGGAATCACTACTCACCTTGATTGGTGGGCTGGTCATTTTTTTACTTGTCTTTCTTGCTACGGCTAATGTCCTTGGCCGATGGTTCTTTTCTTTACCCATATCCGGCTATATCGACTGGGTCGAACAGGCGATGGCTTTCTTTGCATTTTTGGGCATAGCCTATACGCAGCGTCAGGGTGGTCATATTCGTATGGATATGTTGGTAGGCCATATTCATGGAAGAGCACTATGGTTTACTGAACTGGTATCCGTTGTTCTCATGCTTGGAGTCACCCTGGTTTTGATATACGGTTCCTGGCTGCATTTTCTCAGAGCCTACGAGATTGGCGATTCTTCCCTTGATATCAATTTACCGACCTGGCCAGCAAAACTTGTGGTGCCAGTTGCCTTGAGTGTGCTGGCTCTTCGTCTTGTGTTGCAGATATGGGGCTATGCCCGTGCTGTACGTCGGGGTAGTGATAATCCGGTGGCTGTGCCGCTTATTGAAGATGCAGCTGCAGTTGCAGCTGCTGAAGCTGAATCTGTTACAGGGGATCAGAAGTGACCTTGTTTGAAACAATGGGACAGATGGACTCAGTCTCTATTGGACTCTGGGTTACAGGTATTATGCTGGTGCTGGTTGTCATAGGCGTAAGAGTGGCTTTTGCCGCGGCGATCGCCGGCTTTCTGGGACTCTTATGGGTGTTTGCAGCGCGTATGGGCTTTGAGAAAGGCTTTATGGTAGCGCTTAAGATGGCTGGAACCATACCGCACTCGAAAGTATCAACCCTGGCCCTGTCTTTGATACCTACATTCATACTTATTGGTTTTTTGGCCTATCATGCCGGGCTGACACGTGCATTATTCGAGGCAGCCAAGCGCTGGGTCGGCTGGTTACCCGGTGGTATGGGGGTAGCAACGGTATTTTCAGCTGCCGGGTTTGCAGCTGTTTCAGGTGCTTCTGTGGCGACATCCGCGGTATTTGCCCGCATCGCAGTGCCAGAGATGTTGAAACTTGGTTATGACAAGCGCTTTGCATCAGGTGTGGTGGCTGCCAGTGGTACTTTGGCATCACTGATTCCGCCTTCAGCGATACTGGTGATTTATGCCATTATCGTTGAACAGGATGTAGGTGCGTTACTGATGGCGGGCTTTTTACCTGGCGCGTTCTCTGCACTGGTCTATGCGGCACTGGTTATTTCAATGGCGACTTTTAAAAAAGATTTCGGTCCGCCTGCGAGAGGTTACAGTTGGAAAGAACGGTTTGAAACACTGCCCGGAGCGCTGCCAATTTTCTTTGTCGTGGGAATCATTGTTGTCTGTATCTATGGTGGCATAGGGACTCCCACGGAAGCTGGCTCGCTTGGGGCATTCGTCATACTCTGTATGGCTGTTTATAAAGGTATGAGTATCGGTGACCTTAAGGGTGCCCTGATGGAAACAGCCAAACTTACCGTGATGATCTTTTCGATAATCTGGGGTGTTCTGCTTTACGTTCGCTTTTTGGGTTTTGCTGATTTACCCTCGGCGTTTTCTGACTGGATAACCAGCCTGGATCAAAGTCCGATGATGATTTTGGTGCTAATACTGCTGGCATATGCTGTTCTGGGAATGTTTATGGATGCGATCGGCATGCTGCTGCTGACATTACCGGTTGTTTATCCTGCTGTTATTGCATTGAATGGCGGACCTGATGTCACTGCCGAGGCCTCGGCATTTGGTGTTTCTGCGGTTGGATGCTCAATCTGGTTTGGTATCATCGTGGTCAAAATGGCGGAATTCTGTCTTATAACACCGCCTATAGGGCTAAACTGTTTTGTTG
>JABDQZ010000091.1 GCA_013041975.1 Gammaproteobacteria bacterium | reverse complement strand
GTGTTGCACTTGGTGTCTCGACATCCATGGTATTTATGTTCGTGCTTTTCGGGTCTTTGCTGGAAAAGGCCGGAGCGGGCAACTATTTCATTCGCGTTTCATTTGCATTACTGGGTCATATGCGTGGTGGCCCAGCCAAGGCGGCCGTGGTTTCATCCGGTATGACCGGACTGGTATCTGGCTCATCGATTGCCAACGTAGTGACCACAGGTACCTTTACTATTCCCCTGATGAAGCGGGTTGGCTTTTCCGCGGAAAAGGCCGGTGCAGTCGAAGTGGCCTCATCAACCAATGGACAGCTTACACCTCCTATCATGGGCGCTGCTGCTTTCCTGATGGTTGAATATGTCGGTATTTCCTATGTGGAAGTCATTAAGCATGCCTTTCTACCAGCCATTATTGCCTATATTGCACTGATCTATATCGTCCATCTTGAAGCCTGCAAGGCGAACCTGACTGGGTTGCCTCGCCGCCATCCGCCGAAATTAATTAGAACTCTCACGACTTTTTCATTGACCGTTTCGGGTCTGGTGATTTTGTCTGGTATGGTTTATTACGGACTGGGATGGATGAAGACAGTATTCCATGATGCTACACCTTATATTGCGTCGGGATTGATGTTAATTGCCTATCTTGGCTTGTTGAAAGTATCCACAATGGTTCCTGAGCTTGATACCCGCCCCGAAATAAACGAGCTGCCGGAAACGCGTCCCACCGTACTTTCCGGGTTGTATTTTCTCTTGCCGATTGTGGTACTCGTCTGGTGTCTGACCGTTGAGAGATTATCGCCGGGTCTTTCTGCTTTTTGGGCAACCATGTTCATGATAGTCATTGTGCTGACCCATCATCCGTTGAAAACAATGATAAGAAAAGAGTCAGGTGTATGGCTTGTGGTCAGCAGGGGTATCAGTGAACTGATTGATGGCCTGGTAGCAGGTGGACGCAACATGATTGGTATCGGTGTGGCTACAGCTGCTGCGGGCATCATTGTTGGCACCGTCACTATCACCGGTGTCGGCCTGGTAATGACTGAATTTGTCGAGTTTATTTCGGGTGGTAACCTGTTTTTGATGTTGCTGTTTACAGCCATCATTAGCCTGCTACTGGGTATGGGCTTACCAACAACGGCTAACTATATTGTCGTTTCGACATTGATGGCACCGGTGATTGTGACGCTTGGTGCTGAAAATGGTTTGATTGTTCCCTTGATTGCAGTACATCTTTTTGTATTTTATTTCGGTATTCTTGCTGATGATACTCCACCGGTTGGTTTGGCTGCATTCGCTGCAGCGGCTATATCAAGAGGAGATCCCATTAGAACCGGTATCCAGGGCTTTGCCTATGATATCCGCACGGCCATCCTGCCTTTCCTGTTTATTTTCAACACTGAAATCCTGATGATCGGTATCGAAAACTGGCTGCATTTTATCATTGTAGTCAGTGCCAGTATTGTCGCTATGCTGGCGTTCGCATCGGCTACACAGGGTTTTTTCCTGGTACGTAACCGCTGGTGGGAAACGCTATTGCTGTTGCTTATCGCCTTTACTATTTTTCGTCCCGGATTCTGGTGGGACAAAATCTATCCGCCATTAATCGATAAGCCCGCAACCGAAATCTATGAATTAATCGAGCAAACTGCTGAAAGTAAGATGTTGCGGCTTGCAGTAGAAGGAGAAACACTCGAAGGCAAGCAGGTCAGCAAGGTTGTTATGTTGAACATACCGGGTGAAGGTAGCGCCAGCAGCAGGCTTGCTGAAGCGGGTCTTGAACTGTCACTAAATGAACAGGTCATGCAGGTAGAGAATGTTGTATTCGGTAGTGAAGCAGAAAAAGCGGGTATTGATTTTGACTGGGTGATCACTTCAATCCAGGTAGAGGCTGAAAGACTACCCAAACATCTGGTCTACATACCCACCTTATTATGCCTGTTTATGATTTGGGTTGCTCAATACAGACGAAGGCAGTTAACGCCTGCCTGAAAACCACAGACTATCCAGCAAACACAAGGCTTTAGCCTATCTCGTTAAGTAGTGCAGTTGCCTGGGCATGAATTTTCTTGCGTGAAAAGACCATATGTCTGCGTTTGCCGCCACATTGCTGCCATAACCACGCGGCGCGAATACCCGCAAGCAGCAAGGCCCTGATCTTGTGAACATTATCGGGATTGTTTAAATGCAGCGGTTCACCATTAATCATTATTTTTCCAGACAGATCACTGATATTTTCCACATAGAGATCAGCAAGCTGGGCCAGTATGTTGGTATGTGTGATGGGAAATGATTCTGAGCGTTCCCTGGCCAGCTCAATACCTTTGGCCAATGAGGATAAGCGTTCCGGGTTTTTGACCAGTTTTGATGCCAGGTGCATTAACTGCAGGACATAACGGGTGACATCAATACGCTCTGCCTTGTTTTCCATCAACTGGGTTATCAGGCTATCAAGGCCTGTTTTAAGATGAGAGGCATCATGGAATACAGCTTCAATATTTTCCGCATCTGTCTGGAAAATACTGTAGATGCACGTCTCAATGGCATCAGCATCGGCCATGCCGGTTTTCGCAATCTGGTTTGTCAGGGAAGCAGACTGAAAAATCGCCGCAAGTGCAAGCAACCTGTCTCTATCCGTTTTCATTAAGTTTTCCTGTTGAATGAATGATGCCACCGCCCAGGCATTCACCGTCCTGATAGAAAACGATGGATTGTCCGGGGGTGGCAGATCTTTGCGGTTTTTCAAATGTCACCCGGCATTCTTTATCATGTACTTCAACTGTTGCCGCCTGTAACGGTTGACGATGCCTTGAACGTGTCATGCACTGAAAATTGTCTTTAGCAGGCTGAGAGCAAGCAATCCAGTGCATGTTTTCAGCCACCAGGTAGTCACACATCAGCAACTCATGATCATGCCCCTGTACGGCTATCAGCTGATTTTGTTCGAGGTCTTTGCCTGCAACAAACCAGGGTGTGTTATCCGTTCCCTGCACACCACCGATTCCAAGCCCCTGTCTTTGACCGAGAGTGTAATACATTAGTCCACTGTGTTGTCCAATTACAGTACCTTCAGGCGTGACGATATCACCTGGATTGGCAGGGAGATACTGTGAAAGAAAATCCTTAAAGCGTCTTTCACCAATGAAGCAGATGCCGGTACTGTCTTTCTTTTTGTGATTGGCGAAACCGGCCTGTTCGGCCATGTTACGGACTTCGCTTTTGTCGATATTACCCAGCGGAAACAGGCTGTGCGACAGTTGGTACTGGTTCAAGCGATAGAGAAAGTAGGTTTGATCCTTGTTGTCGTCTACGGCCTGAATCAGTCTGCTATGCTTCTCCTCGTGAGAGACGCTGGCGTAATGCCCGGTGGCAATAAAGTCTGCTCCCAGTTCGAGCGCATAATCGAGGAAAGCCTTAAACTTGATTTCGCTGTTGCACAAAATGTCGGGGTTCGGTGTTCTGCCAGCCTTGTATTCTTCAAGAAAGTAGCTGAATACACGATCCCAGTATTCGCTGGAAAAGTTAACAGTATGCAGTTTGATGCCCAGCTTATCCGC
>JABDQZ010000089.1 GCA_013041975.1 Gammaproteobacteria bacterium | reverse complement strand
CGTGCCGGGCGCAGTGGAATTGCCTGTTCGCTATATACAGAAAATGAGGGCCACAAGGTGGCCATGCTTGAAACCACTGTTGATCCGATTCTGGATGCAGAACCATTGCCTCCGATAGCATTGCTGGATAAACACCCAATACAGCCTGATATGGTGACAATACGTATTGATGGCGGTAAAAAACAAAAAGTACGTCCAGGTGATATTCTTGGAGCCTTAACGGGTAAAAAGGGTATTGCGGGCAAACAGGTCGGTAAAATTCAGATCTTTGAAAACTGGGCGTATGTTGCTGTTAATCAAAAGGTTGCTAAACCTGCATTGCATAAATTAATGCATGGAAAACTAAAAGGGCGAACGTTTCGGGCCAGGTTGCTGGAGGATGACTAGAGTGCTGATGAATATAATCATCGGGTTTCAGGAGAACAGGAATGGGTAATTCACTTCAAGACCAATTACTGAAAGCAGGCATGATCGACAAGCAGAAAGCCCAGGAAGCTAACGGTCAGAGGCGCAAAAAACAAAAGTTGAAAAACAAGGGAGCCTCTCCTGATACTGAACCTGGTCATGATGCTGTTCGAGCAGCTCAGGCCGAAAAAATAGCGCGTGATCGGGAGCTTAACCGGCTCAAGCAGGAAGAGGTCAGAAAAAAATCCATTGCAGCACAGATCAGGCAGCTGATTGAGTTGCATCGACTTCCACAAGATGAGGGAGAAACGCGTTTTAACTTTGTTGATGGTAAACTTGTAAAAACGCTCCACGTTACCGATGAAACAGCTTCGCAGTTGGGGCGAGGTTGGCTGTCTATCGTCAAGTTAGATAGTGGTTATGAAGTGGTCCCCGCCAAGGTTGCAGACAAGATCAATGAGCGGGATATGACAGCGGTTATTACTCATGAGCAAACAGGTGAGGTAGACGATGGAATGGACGATCCTTACGCTGACTTTAAAGTGCCAGATGATTTAATCTGGTAAATCATTTGGAAATAGTCTGTCGATAACGGTTAAAACCGACTTATAACTCAAAAATCTCTGCGTGCCCATTTCGTGCACACATGCTGCTGGTCCTCTGTCCAAGTAAAAATAATTTTTTCACGACAGAATTAGACTTTCGGGATAGTAATTGACGTATTCATATTGGCTTAATCAAGGTGCTGTCTCATAAAAGCAGC
Source organism: Gammaproteobacteria bacterium (assembly GCA_013041975.1). Classification (GTDB taxonomy): domain Bacteria; phylum Pseudomonadota; class Gammaproteobacteria; order Chromatiales; family Chromatiaceae; genus JABDQZ01. The sequence goes on along the minus strand of JABDQZ010000089.1, from coordinate 8,168 downwards.
AGCTCTTTGAATTGCATCTTTCGATGCCAAATCATCGGCGAATGTACGAACGTGTTGCGGACGAAAGTCAAAACCACGGCCTACACCGGGATAAACAAAGAGTGTGACAGGTAAATTATTTTCCTTCATCGATTTTACAGCCGTCTCAATACTTCGCCTTCTTTGGTACTGTTCTTCATCTCCGATAAAAATCAGGGAGGGAATCACTAGTTTGTCTGCCTCTGGAGCATATCGATAAACTTGCATTGGCTCAGGTGCATTTGGGTCTTGCATATGAGGATAATACGACACATAACATGCAACAGAGTTATCTTGACGTCCCTTGGTAACAGCTACTTTTAGCGCCATATAACCACCTCTGGTATGAGAGTAGAGACAGATTTTATGTGAATCGATATCAGGCAAACTCAAAAGATAATCAATGCCTTTATCGAGGTCATCTTCAATGACATAGTCATGTTCGATTGGGAATTTTTCAATAAAATGTGCTGAATAAATATCTGGTGCTAGTACTACAAATCCACGTGCAGCAAGGCGTTTTGCATGCCTTATGACGAGGTCATCAAGTCCGCGACGGCCATGCTGAAACAACACACCTGGGTATTTTTTATTATCATTTGGCCTGATTAGCAGTGAGGGTACTTCAACATCATCATTTGAATAGGATGTCTCAATAACCTTTACTCTGTAATTGTAGGCAACACTTAATTTTCCTTCTTCCCACCAATCCTGGTCCCACCACTGCATATTAGGGTTTAAAGTATCTTCTGCATTAACAAAAGAAAAGCATAACAGCAGTAAAAGGCTGAATAATGATTTTTGCATAACTTCAGATCGCTCTTAAATCAATAACAATGGATTTTTTTATAGCTCGATTATAGTGATATTAGTTGAAACCATCACACTCCCCTTATTGTGGTATCAATTTTCCTTCTCACAGGCTTCCTTACCATCAGCATAACCAAGCTTGAAATAAAGTTGATAGGTTTTGTCATCTGATTTGGGTTGTGTAAGCATAGCTTTACCACATTTTGCATTGAAGCCAGCAGCATACCCTTCGCTATAGCCCACATCCTGCATACGCCCTTCGCTCAATTCTTCTCTACCACACCCAGTAACGGCGACTAAAAGCATTAGAATTATTGATAGTTTCACTTTAACTCCGGAAAATTTGACGGTTGTTCAATATTAATAACAATTAACCAAGATTATTATCAGCGTGCTTGTTTAGCAAATTAACGCTGAGGGTCTTTGGGAAATGTTAGACATGTTGTGCCGCTACCCATTAATTAATCACTACAAACTGCTCTTAAATGATAGAAAGATCAAGGCTTGCTGATTCTCATCGGTGAGTTTTTTCTTGCCTTGAAACGGCCCTCAACAAAATCTCTGAGTGACAACTCAATAGATCGAAAATTCTTTTCGATGTCTTTTTTGTCAAGGATCGCCGTGCTTACATAAGTGGCAGAAGGAACACGCTGTTGAAGGCGTTTTGATGACATGTTTGAGCCATAAGAAAAATATAAAATATTGGTCATCATTTTCCAGTTTAGTTTGAAATCTGTGTTATCCGGCTGTAAAGCCTGCTAAATAGTTATTAATGAGTGATTGCGTGAGTGTATCGGCTGATTCAACACCAGTGATATCAAGATTGTCTGTAAGTGCGAGCATACATATTCCGTGCACTCCACCCCATAAAGCTCTTGCAGCATCTTTAATTTCTGAAGGGGATTTGTGCGGAGCCAGTCTGGATAAATGTGTTTCGACTGCCGTAAACATTTTACCCACTCGTTCCTGGTACCATTCGGGTGTTGTGTTATCGGTTTGGGCGCGGTGTTCAAAAACGACTTTCCAGCGGTTTGATTCATTTTCAGCAAAATTGATATAGGTTTTAGCCAACTGGAGTAGGGCGGTTTTACTATCTGACGAGCTCTGTTGCTCAGAAGACAACTTTTCATAGAGGCGCTCCAATGTACGCCCATTGACATGCAGGATCAGGTCGTCCAGATTTTTGAAAATAAGATAGAGCGTGCCGACGGTATAGCCGATTTCCTGAGCAATTTTCCTGGCGCTCAAGCCGTCTTTGCCCTTTTCAAGGATGATGGTTTCAGCGGCCTTCAGCGCCATTTCCCTGATTTCATCTCGACTGTGATCGTTGCGTCTTGCCATCTTTAATTCCTGAATTTTGAAAAAACAATTGAACAATGTTTATTTGTCTGCTACAAATATAAATGAACACTGTTCAATATACAAGTTGGATCTGCATAATTGCAGTTTTTTCAGAAGCTTAATTAAACAGTGTTCAATTAATTGCTCTGATTATTTTTTTATAAAACCACTCAGAGCTAACTGTCTTTATTAATTGAACAATGTTCAATAAATTAGGAGATTACCATGAATATAGGTAAATCATTTCAAAATTTCTGGATGGCGGTGGTTGTGGCCTCTATAGCCATTTTCAGTCCCGCCATTCAATCGGCTGGTTTATTAAAGCCAAGTGATGGCAGTTTGCCTGACCTTGAATTAAAAGATCATCAGGTCAAGGTTGTTATTGAGGATGGCTATGCCATCACAACAGTTGACCAGGTGTTTCACAATCCTCATGGCAAGGATTTAGAAGCCATTTATTCATTTCCGGTTCCAGAGCATGGGGCGGTGAATGAATTGACGGTGTGGATTGATGGGAAACCTGTTACAGGGGAAGTATTGGAGAAGAAACAAGCAAGGAAGGTCTACGAAGAGGAAAAAGCGGCGGGACGTGACGCCGGTTTAACCGAAAAGGACAGCTACAAAACCTTTGATACCTCTGTCTCTCCGGTACGTGCTGGCCAAGATACGCATGTTCGTCTTGCCTATTTTCAACCAGCTCACGTTGACACGGGTATAGGGCGTTATGTCTACCCCTTGGAAGAGGGTGGTGTAGATGAGGAGAAACTGGCGTTTTGGACAGCAAATGAAAAAGTAACACGTAGTTTTAGCTTTGACCTACATGTCAGGTCAGGCTATCCAGTCGATGCCGTCCGTCTTCCCAACCATCCTCAAGCTCAAATTCAGAAGCTAGCTGAAGGTGAGTGGCATGTACACCTGGGTAATTCCAGGGCACCACAAGCTGACACCGAAGAAGAGGGCAGCAATACTGCTCAACAAAACATTGCATTACCAATAGAGAACCAGTCAGGAGCAGTTTTTACACTGGATAAAGATCTGGTGGTCTACTGGCGTCATAAAGCGGGTCTACCAGGCAGTGTTGATTTGGTCGCTCACAAACCAGAAGGAAAAGATAGAGGTACCTTCATGTTGGTTGTTACCCCTGGAGATGATTTAAAGCCAATCAACGAGGGTAAAGATTGGGTTTTTGTGCTGGATATCTCTGGCTCAATGAAAGGCAAGTATGCAACATTGGCAGATGGTGTTGAGCGCGCTATGAAAAAAATGCGCTCTGAAGACCGTTTCAGAATCGTGCTGTTTAACAACAACAGCCGTGAACTGACTTCTGGGTATGTTAATGCCTCGTCACAGGCTGTATCTGAGTATACTCAAAAAGTGTTGAGCACCGTTCCTGGTGGTGGTACCAACCTATATGCCGGGCTTAAGAAAGGTTTGGACTCACTCGATGCTGATCGTACCAGTGCGCTTGTATTGGTAACCGATGGAGTGGCAAATGTCGGCGAAACTCAACAACGTCAATTTGTTGATTTGATCCGCAAGAAAGATATCAGGCTATTTACCTTCGTAATGGGCAACAGCGCTAATCGCCCTATGCTGGAAGCCATGACAAAAGCATCAAATGGTTTTGCAGTCAGTATCTCCAACAGTGACGATATTGTTGGCCAGATTTTAACGGCGACCTCCAAGGTGACTCATGAAGCTCTTCATGGAGTAAAGCTCAAAATGAAGGGTGTCAAAACAGCAGATATCACTCCTGAAAACATCGGTAGTCTGTATCATGGCCAGCAGTTGGTGATATTGGGTCACTATTATGGTGATGGAATGGCAAAGGTCTCCCTGTCAGGAAAAATTTCCGGTGAGGAGAAGCAATACACAACTCAGTTTGCTTTCCCTGAAGTTGCAACAGATAACCCCGAAATTGAGCGTCTCTGGGCCTATGCTGCCATTGAGTCCATGAATGATGAGATGCAAGACTTTGGTGAAAAGGCAGACCTTAAACAGGCGGTAACTGATCTGGCGGTGGAATACAGCCTGGTCACTGACTACACTTCAATGATCGTTGTAAAAGATGAGGTGTTTGAAAAACGAGGTATCAAGCGCAACAATCAGAAGCGCCTGGCTATTGAAAACGCTGCTCAGCAGCAACGTGCTACCAGACCTGCGCAGTCGCGTCGAGTTGACACGCAACAGCCAATGTATCAATCGAACCGTTCAAGTCATAGTGGTGGCGGTGCCCTTGATATCTGGACAGTGATGTTGTTTGTTCCGCTGATCTGGATAGCCTTCCAGGTACGTAGAGAGAGCGAGGCAGGCTAGTGTTTAGCTTCTTTCATCAAGAAAGCAGCCATGGCAGCATTAAGCTGCCATGGCTGGCTATCGTACTCACAGCAATCCCTGTGTGTGGCTACTTTATCTTTGGGCCAGCACCTGAATGGCTGGTCTTTGATAGAAATGCAACTTATCAAGGAGAGGTCTGGCGATTAATCACGGCCCATTGGGTTCATTCTGATAGCGAACATGCATTATGGGATATTGCTGCTTTAGGTATTTTATCTGTTGTATTGAGTCAATATTCGAGAAAGTTACTGATAGTTAGCTTGATTATAGGGATGGTAGGCGTTGATCTTTGGCTGTGGTTTATCAACCAAACGCTCATTTATTACTGTGGGTTGTCAGCTATTCTCAATACAGTATTTGCTGTTACGCTATATATGCTTTGGAGAGAACATAAGCATCACATGATATGGATTGTTGCACTGGCGGCTGTAGGAAAAATAATTGTTGAAATGAGTTCGAGGCAGGCTATTTTTACACAAACAAGTTGGCCAAGTGTCCCCGAGGCTCATGCCGTCGGATTCGTAATCGGGATTTTTGTAATTTTTTTGGTATTGGTGGGAAAAATGCTGAGGTAGGATAATTGTGACTTATCTGAATCGGCATTGAAAAGTGGAAGTAAAGAAAATAAATGCTACTTCGCCTCATCCACTTTTGTGATTATTATTGATATTTCATCATGAGCGAAGAGTTCTGCTGCGAAGCGGGAGTTATGTTTAACAATCCCTATGTTGCTTTTAAGGTTTTGATAGCAGGTCTTGTTGTACCCATTGCATATCATTCACATCAAAACCAACCTGGCTCGCCCGATCAATTAACTGCTTTTTAAGCGATTCACTTATGTTTGGTTGCCTAGCCAAAATCCAGAGATAAGACTTATCCGGCCCACTGACGAGAGCATACTGGTAAGATTCATCCAACTCAAAAATGATATAGGAACCATAAAATGGACCGAAAAAAGATACCTTAAGATAACCTGTATCTGGAGAATTAACAAAGTATGCTTTACCTTCGGCCTCATCCCACGATTGTTTTTCTTTAGAGTAACCACGATTTAACACTCTAATACCGCCATCATCTCTCAAGCTGTAGTGCGCGCTAACATGACTTAATCCGCGTTCAAACGAATGATCAAGACGAGCAATTTCATACCATTTTCCCAAATAGTTTTTGACTTTGAAATTCTCTACAGGTGTTACATTTTCAGGAATACCTACGCAACCGGTGAATAACAATAAAATGAGTAAGCTCAGTTTTTTCATAACTATGGATGCCAAGTATATTATTGACTTAAAGTAAAAAGTTTAACATTGATGGATTCTAATGAAAAAACTAGAGTTGGTTTTTCAAAAGAATTATAGAAAAGCCAACTTCTGATTTTCTCTAATGTAAGCCACTCACAGTGGTCTTGTTTGGTCGCGTGGCTGCCATTCAGCGTTTTATATAGTATGGAAAATTATTCTGGAGTGAAGTAGGAAATGATTGGAAATACGGGTGACTACTGGATGAGTAGCCAGGTTGCTGAAGAGGCGGGGAGATCCTTAGTACTTCAGTAATACAAACATTCCGACAATAGCTAATATAGATATTCCAGCCGAAACAATCATTACGATGTCTGATGTATTGGATTCCATTAATTCTGCCTCAAATTGGTGAATATTGTTGCCTCTGATATCTTGAACTATTTACAGCAAAACCAATGCCAATTTGGTGTGTTTGTAAAAAGTATAATTATTTCAGTAAGTTAATTGTTTGTGGTAGATATTGGCTTTCACCATTTCATAGAATAACGAACCTTATTAGTGCGTGATGTTTCATTGTGGTGCCAGACGTTGATGCATTAGAAGCAAATCTGAGATGGCTACATCTATATTCTGAATGAATGTAAACATTGAACCAGAGGGTGGTCTGGTTGTGATAGATAAATCAGCTAATAAGGTTATCTGGACTTTAGCCCCGGATAACTTATTCGATTTTTTATTTAAGGATTTAGTGAGAGACTTTCATTATGATAGTGATGGCATTTATGCTCAATATAATATGCCTCGATGCCAGGAAAATAGTTTATATATATCTATTCGGTGACAGGTATAATGCATGTCAAGCAACTTGCCTTTGAATGGATATGAGTATGACTAATGAGATCAATTATCAGAATAATCCTCTTCATGGCGTTAGTTTAAAAAAAATGCTGGGGGAAATCGTAGATCATTATGGTTTCGACATCCTCTACGCCTATTTGAATATCAACTCTTTTAAGAATAATCCGAGCATTGATTCAAGTGTAAAGTTCCTTAAAAAAACAGACTGGGCACGTGAAAAGGTTGAAGGTTTCTATTTGTATGAGTATAAAAATTTACCTAGAGCTTCTTCTGCACAGTTTTTACTCTCTCCCAGAGACAGGGTCATACCAGATGACCAATCACCGGGTGAGCCTGCCGAATTAAGTTTAGAAGATGCAGAGCGCCTTCGAGAACAACGCGTAAGTAAGTCTGATGCCTATGGCAAAGGCAGCAAAAATCACTCTAAATCAGGTGAAAAATATCGAGACCAATTAAAGCAACACCCTGTAAGTCGAGATAATACCGGATCAGCTAAGAATGAGCCTGAACGGCCTGAGTCATCTGGTTCTTCTTCTGAGAGACCTGTCGACCCTTGGGCGAAAAGCAGAAAAAAACCTGCGAACCAGGATTGAGCCACTCCTGTTGCTGCAACCGGTTCCAACAAGTCCTCATATAACAATGACAGTATTGCTTGATTAACTGGTGATCAAAATGTCAGAAAATACTGAATTATCTGAAATTGATAAGGAATTAGAGAGTTTTATTTCAGGGTTGCAGAGCTTATTGATGGCTACAGTTAGTGATCAAGGATTTCCCGAAATTAGTTATGCTTCATATATTGAAGTCGATAGAAAGTTTTACATTTTTATCAGTGAACTAGCCTCACATACGAAAAACCTCCTGAAAAATAGTAATGCAAGCGTGATGTTCATTGAAGATGAATCACAAGCCAGTCACTCTTTTGCCAGAAAACGTCTAACACTTACTTGTGAAGCTAGCCGTATTTCACGTGATAACCAACTTTTTGAAATCTTGATTGAAAAAATGCAACTACGTTTTGGGAATCTTATTGAGACATTGCGTCATCTAAATGATTTTCATCTTTTTGAGCTCAGGCCTTTGACAGGGCAATACGTCGCGGGGTTTGGTAAAACTTATGAAATCAATATATCTACTGGCCAATTAAAATTACTTAAACCCGATATTTAAAGGTTAGCTTGATAGAGAATACATGTATTGGGGTTGTGACCAAAACCCAGGCTAAATCGAAAAAATCACTGATGACTAAGGGATAAAATCTCTGATGTAAGTCCACCTTATCAGGGTGAGTGTCTATGGATTTGAAACAAGTCCAATTTGTAGTCATAGGTGTTTCTTCTAGCTTCCGAGTTTGGCACCATTCCTGGCCAATTGAAAAATTGGCCTTAGAAGGTTTTGAAGCATCCCTGTGCTTATTTCGGTCGAATCAGCAATCCGGATTTTTCTGTTTCAACTTTAAAAGATAACTAAGTTATGAAAAAAGTATTTTCAGCATAAATACTGTTAGCGTAATGAAGAGAATACGACGAATCCAGACATCTCCATGGCGTAATGTTGTATGAG
>JABDQZ010000126.1 GCA_013041975.1 Gammaproteobacteria bacterium | reverse complement strand
CTATTCTGCTGCAAAAGCCGGCATGGTCGGTTTCACCAAATCCATGGCTCGTGAAGTAGGCAGTCGTGGCATTACGGTCAATGCCGTTGCACCGGGCTTTATTGATACCGATATGACTCGCGAATTGCCTGAAGAACAGCGAAATGCATTACTGTCATCCATTCCTCTGGGTAGATTGGGCAGTCCGGCTGAAATTGCAGCAGCTGTGGTATTTCTCGCTAGTGATGCGGGTGGTTACATCACGGGTGAAACCATCCATGTCAATGGTGGTATGCATATGGCATAATTGCCACAAAAATATAAAAAAATAGTCCTGAATAAATTGATATTCATTCAATAATGACTAAAATACAGCAACGCCACGTCGGTGGTTTTTATTATTTTTGAAGGAAAAATAAAACATGAATATAGAAGAACGCGTTCGCAAGATTGTTGTTGAACAATTAGGTGTTAAAGAAGAGGAAGTTACTCTGGAAGCTTCGTTCGTTGACGATCTTGGTGCTGATTCACTGGATACCGTCGAACTCGTAATGGCGCTGGAAGAGGAATTTGAAACTGAAATTCCTGATGAGGAAGCTGAGAAAATCACCACTGTTCAGTTGGCTGTTAATTACATTAACGCTAACGTCGGCTAAGTTTGACTTTCTCCCGCTAATTTCAGAAAACCGCTCGTGATCGCTTGTTGGTCAGGCGGTTTTTCTTTGTTGTAATCCGTATGAGGCTTTTTTATGTCTAACAGAAGGGTAGTTGTAACCGGACTTGGAATGGTTTCTCCAGTTGGTGTTACGGTTGAAAAGTCATGGGAAAATATCCTGGCCGGAAAAAGTGGTATCCAGCCAATTACTCATTTCGATATTGAGAAGTTCACCACGCGTTTTGGTGGGCCAATCTACGATTTTGACCATGAACCCTACTTCACTAAAAAAGACCTTAAGAAAATGGATCCGTTCCAGTGGTACGGAATTGCAGCGGGCATGCAAGCACTTGATGACTCTGGCATCGAAGTTACCGAGGACAATGCCAAGCGTGTTGGTGTGGCAATTGGTTCCGGTATCGGTGGTGTAACCGGTATTGAAAATGGTTATGCCGCATTCCTGAAAGGGGGGCCACGCAAGATTTCACCTTTCTTTGTTCCTGCCAACATTATCAACATGGTTGCAGGTAATCTGTCTATCTGGCGTGGATTGAAGGGGCCCAATATTTCTATTGTATCAGCCTGTTCTACTGGTGCACATAATATTGCCGAAGCAGGCCGCATGATTCAGTATGGGACTGTCGATATGATGGTTGCCGGTGGTTCTGAAATGGCGACTTCACCAACCGGACTGGGTGGTTTTGCTGCAGCTCGCGCATTGTCGACCAATAACGATAATCCACAGGGTGCCAGTCGCCCATGGGATAAAGATCGCGATGGTTTCGTTCTGTCTGACGGTGCTGGTGTCATTGTTCTTGAAGAACTGGAACATGCCAAGGCCCGTGGTGCAAAAATCTATGCCGAACTGGCTGGTTCCGGTATGAACTCTGATGCCTATCATATGACTTCTCCATCACCGAATGGCGAAGGTGGCAGCGATTGTATGCTTCTCGCTCTTGATGATGCCGGTTTCAATACTGATCAGGTCAACTATATCAATGCACATGGTACATCCACACCGGCAGGTGATATTGCCGAATCCAATGGTATTAAACGCACCTATGGCGATCATGCTTACGACCTGTGCGTCAGTTCTACCAAATCAATGACAGGGCACATGCTCGGCGCTGCCGGGAGTGCTGAAGCTATTTTCACGATACTTGCGATTCGTGATCAGGTTGCTCCGCCAACCATTAATCTTGACAATCCGGAAGAAGGCTGTGATCTCAACTACGTTGCCCATACTGCACAGGAACGCAAAATCAATATCGCAGTATCCAACTCATTCGGCTTTGGCGGCACCAACGGCTCGCTGGTTTTCAGCAAGTTCTCTGACTGATATATGACACGTCTGGAATCGAGCTCTATTCAAGAGCTCCCAGTCGTCTATCTCAACGGTAAACGCTCTGATCTGATCAGCGTTTATGACCGTGCCTTCCAGTATGGCGATGGCCTGTTTGAAACCGTAGCCGTCGTAAACGGTAAACCGGCCTTACTGGAATTACATCTGCAAAGACTAAAATATGGCCTCTCCAGGCTGGCTTTCCCAGATTTCTCTTTTCAACCACTGATTGACGATATTGAGGAAAAATCCCGGGCATTTGATTTGGCTACTCTCAAGCTTGTCGTAACTCGAGGTGAAAGCCAACGTGGCTATTTACCTTCATCCTCGCCTGACATTAATATGCTGCTGGTCTTCAGCGAAAAACAACTCACTGAAAGTATAAGCCGTGCTGCATCGCTTTGTTTTTGTGAAACCCGGCTTGGTCTCAATCCTTTGCTGGCGGGTATTAAACACCTGAATCGGCTCGAACAGGTTCTTGCCAAAAAAGAAAGCCACGACCGTGGCTATGACGATGGACTGGTCGCAGATATCGATGGCAATATCATTGAAGCAACCTCAGCCAATCTGTTCTTGTGGAAAACCGGAAAACTGATGACCTCTGACCTGTCACGTTGTGGCATTGCAGGCGTCGTAAGACAACTTGTTTTTGAAATTGCAGAGAAAATGCACATGCCCGTGGAAGTCGTTAACATGAGTAAAACCGAGTGTAAAAATGCTGATGCCTTGTTTTTAACCAATTCACTCAATGGTATTACTCCGGTAAACTCTCTTGAAGATGTTTCATTTGATCCAGGCAAGTGGCCTAAGGATCTGTACAGCGAGGTTATGAAACATGTTTACACATGACTGGCCCGGAGAATTACTGGGCATAGGCACCATACTCGCGAGCTTCGTCTGCGCCTGGCTCATGATGGATTATCATGACTTTACCTTGTCTCCATTAAAACTCGATCAAGAGCAAACCTTTTACGAGGTAAAAAAGGGCGCGACAATTCATTCACTGGCGACAGATTTTGAAAACAAGGGCTGGATCAAAAATCGCAATTACCTGAAAGTTTTTACCCGCCTGAATGAACTGGGCAGCATCAAGGCAGGTGAATATGCCATCTCCAGGGATATGACTGCCATTGAAGCACTTAAGCTGTTTGTCAAAGGCCAGGTGATCCTGCACCAGCTGACTTTTATCGAAGGCTGGACGTTCAAGCAGATGCTACAGGCTATTGAAAAGCACGATAAGATTAAACAGACACTGGCAGGATTGTCAGGTGATGAGATCATGACAAAACTCGGTAAACCCGGGCTGCATCCGGAAGGACAGTTTCTGCCTGACACTTACAAATTCGGTAATGGCATTACAGACCTCGAGCTGCTGGTAAATGCCCATGATGCACTTGAGAAAACCCTGGATGATGCCTGGAACAATCGGGCAGAAAACCTGCCTTTAAATACTCCTTACGAAGCTCTGACCCTGGCTTCCATAGTTGAAAAGGAAACGGGAGTAGGCCATGAACGCCCCTTGATCGCTGGCGTATTTACTACCCGTTTGCGTAAAAACATGAAACTGCAAACAGACCCGACTGTCATTTACGGTATGGGAGATCGCTATAAAGGCAATATAAAAAGAAAACATTTACGAGAAGACACGCCTTACAATACCTATGTGCATAAAGGGCTCACACCAACTCCCATCAGCATGCCAGGATCTGCTGCCATTAACGCTGTCATGCATCCAAAGGAAGAAGGTTACATCTATTTTGTCGCCAAGGCTGATGGTAGTGGCAGTCATTACTTTTCAAAGACACTAAAAGAACATAACAATGCGGTGCGCAAGTACCAGCTTAAACAATAAATGAGAAAGGGAAAATTCATTACCGTTGAGGGCGGCGAGGGTGCTGGAAAATCCAGTAACCTTACCTATATTCAGTCACGACTTGAAGAGGCAGGTATCGAGGTCCTGTTCACCCGCGAACCTGGAGGTACCGATCTTGGCGAAGATATTCGTGAATTATTACTCGGTCACAAGCATACCGGCATGGCCGATGACACTGAACTGCTGATGATGTTCGCTTCCAGGGCCGAACACCTCAATCGTAAAATTATACCTGCACTTGAGGCAGGGATCTGGGTTCTTTGTGACCGTTTCACCGATGCTACCTACGCTTACCAGGGAGGAGGACGCAACATCAGCTTTGATCGCATTGCCATGCTGGAAAACTGGGTACAGGGAAAATTGCGACCCGATATGACATTGCTCCTCGACCTCCCTGTCGAAACCGGCCTGGAAAGGGCGCGTAATCGCTCAGAACCGGATCGCTTTGAATCTGAAAAGATCGACTTTTTTGACCGTGTACGGGCTGCTTACCTGAAAATTGCCGGTAACGACCCTGAACGTGTAAAAGTGATTAACGCCAGCAAACCTTTGGATGAGGTACAGGCGCAAATTCAATCCACACTTGAATCTACGATGCTGAAGGACTGAAAAGGTGATCTATCCCTGGCAGCAACAACAATGGCAAACCCTGCAAAATGCAGTTACAGAAGGCCGCTTGCCTCACGCCTTGTTGTTAACTGGAAAACAGGGAGTAGGCAAACTGGATTTTGCAAAATCATTTGCAGATTTCATGCTTTGTCAGGATCCACAAAATCAAACAACATGTGGCAAGTGTCATTCCTGTCAGTTATTTGATGCCGGAACACATCCTGACTTCAATCTGATAGCTGCTGAAGAGGGGGGCGTTATAAAAGTTGATCAGGTGCGTAACATGGTTGAACAAAACAGCCTGACACCGCATATATCCTCCAACAAGCTCTACCTGTTTGTTGATGCCGATAGCATGAATATTGCGGCATCCAACAGCCTGTTGAAAACCCTTGAAGAGCCTTCGCCCAACTCACTGATCATATTGATTACCTCTCGTCCTGATCTGCTTTCTGCAACCATACGCAGCCGTTGCCAGCAAATTAAATTTAATCCGCCTTCACAGGGACAGGCGATTGAATGGCTCACGACTCAAACGACCAATACCGATGCAAAAACATTACTGAACCTGGCACAGGGTTCTCCTCTGACAGCACTGAAAATTGATCATGAAGACCAAAAAGAACTTAATGATAGTGTATTTGCCGACTTTGGTCGGGTAATATTCGGCAAATCCGATCCCGTCAAAGTTGCCAATGAATGGCAAAAACACGATTTAAAGCTGATTTTCAACTGGCTGACGATTTGGGTTATTGACGTTATTCGGCTAAAGTATAATGATAGTGAGCCGATGATTAACAGTGCTGACAAGCTAAAAGCATTACTGAAAATCGCTTCGGCATTTACGCTGGAACAGCTGTTTGAACTTTATGAAAAACAACTGCAAACTGGACGCCTGCTAGACAAGCAGGTCAGTAAACCGTTACTGGTTGAAAGCTTCCTGGTTTCCTGCGTACTGAACAGATAACTATTCAACAGAGCATGAAGACATAACAATGAGTTTACCGCCAAAAGCCAGACAGGGAATTCTATCACTCACCATCAAGGACAAAAATGCACTGTATGCCGCCTATATGCAGTTCGTAAAAAACGGTGGTCTATTTATTCCAACCAACAAGAAATACAAACTCGGCGATGAAGTATTTATGCTTTTAAGCCTGATGGAAGAGGCTGAACGCCTGCCGGTAGCCGGCAAAATTATCTGGATCACGCCAATTGGAGCAGAAGGTAACCGCGCTGCGGGGATTGGCGTACAGTTCAGTGATCAGGATGGTGGCCAGGTTCGTAACAAAATAGAAGGCTATCTTGGTGGTTCTCTGACATCCGATCGCCAGACTCATACCATGTAATTTATTGCTGTCAACTGACGCAATTAGTACCCATACCTATGTATATTGATTCCCATTGCCACCTGGATCGTGTGGGCCTTACGCCTTACAACGAGAACTTTGATCAATTTGTGCACGAAACCGTCAACAACCAGGTTTCCCATATGTTATGTGTTTCCATTGATATGGAAAGCTATCCAGACATGATCAGCCTGGTGAAAGACTATGACAATATTTACACCTCTGTCGGCGTGCATCCAAACGATCATGATCGCCGTGAACCGGATGTTGATGAACTGGTTCAAACTGCTTTGAACGAACCTTCAAATGTCGCCATAGGTGAAACCGGGCTGGATTATTTCCACGACAAGGGAGATATGCAGTGGCAGCAGGATCGTTTTCGTAGGCATATTCGTGCTGCAATAAAGGCTGAAAAGCCTCTGATTATCCACACCCGTGAAGCCCGTGAAGATACTATCAGCATCCTCAGGGAAGAACAGGCTGAAAAAGTAGCCGGGGTTATGCACTGTTTTACTGAAACCTGGGAAATGGCTGAGCAGGCCATGGAAATGGGTTTTTACATCTCATTTTCTGGCATCGTAACATTTAAAAATGCAGTGGAATTAAAGGAAATTGCTACGAAAGTACCACTGGATCGTATGCTGATCGAAACAGATTCACCCTATCTTGCTCCTGTGCCGTTTCGAGGCAAACCCAATGAACCACTGTATGTACCAAAAGTAGCGGAATGTATAGCGGAACTGAGAAATACTGGTGTTGCAGAAATTGCTTCTGCAACCACTGAAAATTTCAACCGATTATTTTTAAAATAATCAAGAAGTTAACGAATATTCTTCAATAATTGAATTAAGTCTTTCACGCGTCTGATTTGAAATATCAGTGAACTGAAATCCGGTGTCGTAAAAGAGTTTGTTAACGTCATTGCTGCTCCAGCAACTATTGGCCCTGAACTCAAGCGGTTCGGCTGAATCAGCAGTCGCCGGTAGCATCATTTTCAATTTGAATTCCTTGTCTAGTTCTATCTGGTTTTCACCAACAATTAAAAAACCCTCGGATGAAACATCAGCCAGATGCCCAATCAGTTTATCTTCTTGCGTATCCCAGACTCTCAGGTAATACATCAGATGGCGTCTTTCCAGCGTTCTTTTTTCGGCTGGAGAAATCACCTGTTCATCAGTAAAAGGACTTTTTACATACATGGGCAACATCGCTCTCGTTGTTATTATCGACTCTTTGACTATAAACAATTTCAGATCAGGTTCAAGTCATGTTTTCGTACTGGCTACGCCAGATCATCGTACATTTTATTAATGGAATTGGAATAATTATTCTCGATAATGGCACGTTTCATTTTAAGAGTAGGGGTCAGCATACCGTTTTCAATTGACCAGGGCTCTTCACAAACAGAAACCCTGCGTATTTTGGCATACCCCGGAAAACCTCTTAACAGACGTTTTATTAAGGATAACAAATGTTTGTTTAACGCCTTGTCATTCACATAATCCCAGTCGCCATCAGTAATTCCATTTTCACTTTTATACTTATCAAGGCCGCTCTCGTTCAAAACCAGCAGTGCAGATAGATAGGCTCTGCCTTCACCAACAATCATGACCTGATCAACGAGGTTATCCAGTGAGATGGCCAGTTCCATGTCCGAAGGAGGAACCTTCTCACCATTTCCCAGAACTATGATTTCTTTAATACGTCCGGTGATAAAAACATGATCATCACGAATACTGACCTTGTCACCGGTATGCAGCCATCCATCCTCATCAATGATCTGACGTGTCGCTTCTTCATTATTCCAGTAACCCATCATGACGCTATCACTTTTGGTGAGCAGTTCATCATTTGCACCAACTTTTACATCGATGCCAGGCATAGCCAACCCAACACTGGCAGGAACATTATCAGTAAGTCTGTTCACGGATATCACCGGACTGGTTTCGGTCAAGCCATAGCCTTGAAGAATAGGGATGCCAAGGCCAATAAAAAACTCGGCAATCTGAGAGGACAGGGCCGCACCACCACAAACCGTAAACCTCAGCCTCCCGCCCAGTTGCTGACGAACTTTATGACCAACAATCTTGTCCAGCGCTGGGTAAAGGAGCAGGGCAGGCGTCCAACTTTTGTCGCCCTGTTCCATTTGAAACTTTCTCCATCCCAGTTTGATGGCTGTGTTGAATATCTTGCGTTTTAACGGCTTTTCCTTATCGAGTTTGTCCTGGATCTTGCCGAATACACGTTCAAAAATACGTGGCACTGACACCATGATCGTTGGTTGAATCTGTTGAAGGTCATTGGCTAACTGGGCAATGGAGCGTGAAAAGGCAACCGATGAACCGGTAACTATCGGCAGGTAATAACCAACCATGCGTTCGAGCATATGCGAAAGCGGTAGAAACGATAAAAACCGATCTGATTCATGAACATCTACCATGGAAAGACCAGAATAGATATTGGAAAGAATATTCAGATGACTGAGCATCACGCCTTTGGGTTTACCGGTAGTTCCAGAGGTATAGACAATAGTGGCAAGCTTTTCGGGGAGAATATCACGCGAAATAAGCTCAGATGCTTCATAATTGAGCATTTCCTGATAAAAAACGAGGTTATTATAAGGCGACTCTTTATCAGAAATATCATTTATCAAAATGATTTTTTTAAGTTTTTTGAGAGTTTCAGAGATATTATCCAGTTGACTGAGCTGATTACTGTTTTCGATAACAAATACATCAATTTCAGCATCTTGCAGGATATGGTCCACGTTTTCAGCACGATCGTTGGTATAAACAGGGACAGTAACAACACCCAGACCTTGAGCAGCTTGATCAATGGCAATCCATTCCCGGCAATTGCTCTGCATGATGGCGATTTTCATGCCAGTATCGATCCCAATGTCCAATAGGCCAGCCTGAAGTCGCATAACGTCATTGGCCTGGGTTTTCCAGGAGAACTCATCCCAGGTCTTGGTTTTTTTATTAAACTGAATGTAAGCGATCGAATCAGGGGTTTGTGAAACCCTGCGCTTGAAAATAGATGACAAAGTATCCTGATCCAGCCTGGGCAGGTTCGTTTGATGCATTATCTTTTCTCGTTATTATTAAATCTAGTTTAACTGATATTGTCATAAATATGAGTAAAGTAAAGCCGCTTTCCCTCGATGAAGAAACGGCTGTTGCTATAGCAACAGCCGTATACGTCTATGCAGATGCAGCGTATCCACCCAGTGGTTCAGAATGTGCGCAAGCTTCAAATCAATCGCTCAAACAACTTGCGGAAGCTATTCATAATAGTCCTCAAATCCCGTTCAGTTATAAAAAACGACAAAGACCCATGCTCAAAGCAGCGCTTCGCTGGTTTTATAGTGATGAGAATCCGCTAGAGCATGATGCTGCAATTCAGGCTGAGACGCTCCTTGAAAAGCTACTTGAATAATTATTGAACAAACAGTCTTATTATTGACTGCGCATAATGTATATTATGTTAAATAGAGAATGTGTCATTAATAGCCCACTCTATAATTTTTGTTATCCAGCCCTATTCCTTAGCATTAATCAAATTTAGAGGCAGCATTGGAAATGAATTTAATAACTTCGGTTTATGATTTAAGAACAATCCTAGGTTGCTTCTTTAATAC
>JABDQZ010000070.1 GCA_013041975.1 Gammaproteobacteria bacterium | reverse complement strand
GCACAGGGAGCAAAAGTGATTGCGTTTGATGTGTTGTTTTCTGAAGCGACTGAAGTCGATTCAGATGGCTATTTCAGCAATGCCATGCTTGAAGCGGATAATGTGGTGCTGGCAGAAAGTCATGAATACCGTGAAACTCCTGCCGGTATCCATGAGTCATGGGTACGTCCTCTGCAACAATTTGTAGAAGCCAGTGCAGCAACCGCTATTGTAAAACTTCCCATTGATATCGATGGCGCTGTGCGCCAGGCATTTTTATCCTTCGACTCTTCAACTCAGGAACGTTTTTTACCTGCTTTCAGTTACGCTATCCTGGATTTGTTTCTAAAGCAGGCGGCTGAAACAAAACAACAAGGGCATATTTCACAAGAGAAACTCAAGGGATTTTTCGGTAGCACAGAACCCATATTAATCAACTACACGGGGCCGCCCCGAACCATTCCCACGGTTTCCTATTACCAGGCAATAGAACCTGAAACCTATCTTTCTAAAGACTTTTTCAAAAACAAGATTGTCCTGGTGGGATTATCGCTTACCGCTACTGTAGAACTGAAAAAAGTGGATAGTTATGAGCATCCATTTGTTGCTGAGTCGGGGTTGATGGCAGGCGTTGAAATTCATGGCAATGTTCTGGATACATTACTGCGCCAACGTTTTTTAAACCAGGCTTCTGATGTAACGGGACATTGGCTTTTTGCAGGGCTGTTTATTGTGGCGCTCGCTGCCCTCTATTATTTTGGACATATTACCGGTGCGCTGTTATTTATCAGCGTATTGATTGCCTACTGGCTGTCAGCATTATTGCTGTTTTTGGAAGTTGCCTATTTTATCCCTGTGGTCACACCCATTATTGTACTGTTGCTGTTTCTGTTGATGGAAAAAATCTACGAGGTGATTGTTGAAGACCGCCAGAAGCGTTTTATCAGCAAGGCCTTCAAAAACTATGTGTCACCTGCCGTGGTTGACCAACTGGTCACTGAACCGGAGCGCCTCCAACTCTCCGGTGAATATGTCGAGACTACGGTAATTTTTACTGACCTGGCCGGATTTACTTCCATTGCTGAAAAAATGGAACCAATGAAACTGCGTGCCTTGTTGACACAGTATTTCACCAAAATGATCGACATCATGCAGGAGAACAATGGCACTTTGGACAAGCTGATTGGTGATGCCATTATGTGTTTCTTTGGTGTGCCAATCCCGACATCAGAACATCATTTGCAGGCTGCACGCACCGCCTGGGGTATGCAGTTGGGTTTAAAAGAACTCAATGCAGAATGGGTCAAACAAGGCTTGCCGGAACTGGGGATGCGCATTGGTGTCAACTCGGGGCAGGTTGTCGCAGGAAACATAGGCACCGACACATTATTCAATTACACCATCATGGGCGATTGTGTAAACCTCGGCGCAAGGCTGGAAAGTGCCAACAAGTTTTATGGTACAAATCTCATGGTCGGAGAGGCGACACAACCCTATATCAAGGATGAATTTGAACTCAGGCAGTTGGACCTGGTGAAAGTCAAAGGCAAGGATAAGGCGGTTGCCATTTATGAAATGCTGGGGCCGACCGGCGAAGTTGCAGCAGAAAAACTGCAAAACCGTGAGATCTACGAAAAAGCCCTGAATCATTATTTTGAGGGCAATTTCAAACAGGCAGCAGCATTGTTTCAGCAAAATATTGATGATTTTCAGGATACTGCCGCAGTGCTGCTACTTGAGCGCTGTCAGGTCTTGATTGAGAAACCTCCTCAGCAATGGGATGGGGTATATGCCTGGACATCGAAATAATCTAATGACTTACCCAGGAAAAGCAGCAATACTTTCAAACTATTGCTAGTTATTATTGAATAATCAGAAAAATCATTCACTTAACGATTGCTTTTAAAGTGAAAGCCAAAATATTTGGCCTTTGTTTTTTGTTTAGGTAGAATTCACTTCAAGTTTTCTTCCAGAAACCACTACTCATGCGAAGTCTGTTTTTTGTTATCCCGGTTTTACTGTTCCTCACAGGTTGTGAAACATTGTCTATCAAGAAGGCTTTTCCGGGTATGTTTTCAACCTCGCAATCCTCAACTCAAAAAGTTGCCGTGCTGGAACCAGAGCAGCCAATTCCAGAAGACCTGAATGAATTTATTACTTTCGGCAAAGATGGCCAGGTACAAACCCTGGACCAGAGTCCCTGGGGC
>JABDQZ010000069.1 GCA_013041975.1 Gammaproteobacteria bacterium | reverse complement strand
CGTGGCAGCTGTGTTTGTTCAGTGGATAAGGCCAATGTACTGGAATGTACCGAGCTATGGCGCGAAAAAGCCATTGAAGTTTTTGAAAAAGATTACAGTGATGTTGAACTGACTCACATGTATGTTGATAATGCCGCCATGCAACTGGTCAAGGCGCCAAAGCAGTTTGATGTCATGGTTACCACGAATATGTTTGGTGATATTCTTTCTGACTGCGCGGCCATGTTAACCGGTTCTATCGGTATGTTGCCGTCAGCTTCTCTGGATGCCAATGGCAAGGGAATGTATGAGCCCATCCATGGTTCGGCTCCAGATATTGCAGGCCAGGGTCTTGCTAATCCGCTGGCAACAATTTTGTCGGTTTCAATGATGCTGCGTTACAGTCTGGATGAATCTGATATGGCTGATCGTATCGATGGCGCGGTAAACAAGGTACTGGATGATGGCTTGCGTACCCCGGATATCATGTCTGAAGGGATGAAACAGGTTGGTACTGAAGAAATGGGTGATGCGGTAGTCTCCGCTTTGTAAAAGGTAGTAGAGAAATGAAAAGAGTAGGTTTCGTAGGCTGGCGTGGCATGGTCGGTTCCGTATTAATGGACCGTATGCGCGAGGAAAATGATTTTGCGGATATTGAAGAGCCGGTATTTTTTACCACATCACAGGCCGGTCAGGATGGGCCGGATGTAGGCAAAGGTTCGCAACCACTGATTGATGCCAGGAATATTAAAGAACTGGCGAAAATGGATGCCATTGTTACCTGTCAGGGTGGCGACTACACCAAGTCTGTGTTTGTAGACCTGCGCAACTCAGGTTGGAATGGTTACTGGATTGATGCAGCCTCGGCTTTGCGTATGGCTGATGACAGCACCATCGTGCTTGACCCGGTTAACAGGGATGTCATTGACCAGGCACTGGCTGATGGCAAGAAAGATTTCATTGGTGGCAATTGTACCGTCAGCCTGATGCTGATGGGGCTTGGCGGCCTGTTCCAGAATGACCTGGTTGAATGGATGACTGCAATGACTTACCAGGCTGCATCCGGTGCCGGTGCACGTAACATGCGTGAACTGTTAAATCAGATGGGTCATCTTCGTGATGCCTCGGCAAGCCTTTTGGATGATCCATCATCTGCCATTCTGGATATTGATCGCATCGTAACCGAGGATTTACGCTCTGCTGGTTATCCAATTGATAACTTCGGTGTGCCACTAGCGGGTAGCCTGATCCCGTGGATTGATGTGGCGTTGGAGAATGGTCAAAGCAAGGAAGAATGGAAAGCGGTTTCTGAAACCAATAAAATCCTGGGCCGCAGCGACAACATCATTCCTATCGATGGCACCTGTGTACGTGTTGGTGCGATGCGTTGTCACAGCCAGGCCCTGACTATCAAGCTTAAGAAAAATGTGCCGGTTGATGAGATCGTACAGATGCTGGATGAGGCTAATGAATGGTCAAATGTCATTCCGAATGATCGTGAAATGACAGTGCAGGAGTTAAGCCCTGCCAGGGTGACCGGAACATTGAGTGTGCCGGTTGGCCGTTTACGCAAGATGAATCTCGGTGATGAATATCTCAACGCCTTTACCGTAGGTGACCAGTTGCTATGGGGTGCTGCCGAGCCGATTCGTCGTATGCTAAAAATTCTTTTGGAAAAATAACCTCACTCACAGCGATGTGACCACTTATTTCAAAGATTTATGTCATAATCGTTAAAGTATTACTTTAATTAGCCGTTAACCACATCGTACATTATAAAACGAGGCTGGTTTGAGGCTTTCTTTGATCGGTGCGAAACTGGTAAAAGTCTTTAATCAAGCTATAGTTAGGAACAATTCATTAAGCCCTGTCTCAGCTCAGGATTTGCTGATCAGGCTTAAATATATAAGAACTTCGCGAGCTAGGAGGGGAGATGCTTCGCAAACTTCCATTGGCAATAGCAATTGCTTTGGCCGTTGCGCCATTTCATTCACAGGCACTGGGCCTGGGAAAAATCAAGACACGTTCGGTATTGAATCAGCCGTTTGATGCTGAAATCCAGCTGCTTTCCGTGCCACCAGGTGAACTTGATGGTGTTCGCGTTAATCTGGCAACACCGGAAGCGTTTGATCGTGCCGGTGTCGATCGTCCATATCTTCTCTCCAAACTCAGATTCAAGACGCTTCGCAAGGCTAATGGCGATGCTGCGATTGAAGTATTCAGCCGTAATTCCATTCAGGAACCTTACCTCAATTTCCTGGTTGAAGTTAACTGGCCCAGGGGCCGAATGGTTCGTGAATTTACCGTATTGCTCGATCCACCATTAACGACAGGACGCAGGGCAGCTGCAGTCACTACACCCACTTCAGTTACCATGCCTGCTTCAGCAGTATCAACCAGAACGGTGCAGCCAGAGTCCATGGCCCGGGTTGCCTCTGATGGTGAGTATGGCCCGGTGCAGCGTAATGAAACCCTGTGGACTATTGCCAATGGCACGCGCCCGGCTGGAGCTTCCACAAACCAGATGATGCTTGCCATTTTAAAAGCCAATCCGCAGGCTTTTGCTGCAGATAATATCAACACCCTGAAAGCGGGCAGTATTTTACGCATTCCTTCTGCTGAAGATGTTAAGGCCTTATCAGCAGCTGAGGCTACACAGATTGCCAATCAACAATATGCAGACTGGAAGCAGGGCGCGGTAAAAACAGTGGCTGCTCCAAAAACGCCTGATACTCCGGCGACGACTCCTATCCAGCAACCAGCCACTACTTCATCTGTCGATGAAGAAGCCAGGCTGAAATTGAGCGGCTCGGACGTGGCCGGCCAATCCGGTGCCGGTGAAGATGCTGAAGCTATTAAGCAGGAATTGCTTGCGGCACAGGAAAAAGTCATTACCGCTGAGTCTGAAAGTGATGAAATCCGTGGCCAGATGGAAGAAATGCAGGCCGAGCTTCTTGACCTTAAACGTCTTCTGGAGCTGAAAGATCGGCAACTATCTCAGCTGCAGGCTGCTAATGATGAGTCAATGGCAACGGCTGAAGAAACAGTCGAAATGGTTGAAGAAACTGTTGAAGAGACCATAGAAGAATCAGCAGAGGATACAGCTGAAGAAACAGTGGAAATGGTCGAAGAGACCGTGGAAATGGTTGAAGAGGCGGCAGAAGCGACCGTAGCCGAAGATCCGACTCCTGCAGCCCCGGCGTCTGCACCTGAAGAGCCGCCTGTTGAAAAAGCAGCGCCTCCAAAAGAACAAACCTTGCTGGAAATGATCACCGGCAGTGCCGCCATGATGGGTATTGCTGTAGCTGTTCTGGTCGTATTGCTCGCCCTGATCTGGGCGGCATTCAGTCGTCGTAACAAGGCCGGAAAACCGATTCCTCCTCCCCAGAAAGCAGCAACAGCTGATGATGTCGAGCCTGACACAGTGCGCATTGACGAAGAAATACAGCCTGCTGAAGATACTGATGAGGATAATTCGTTCCTGAGTGAATTTACTCCAGCTGATCTGGATGAACTCGACAATCAGGAAACCGGAGAAGTCGATCCGATTTCTGAAGCCGATGTTTACATTGCTTACGGTCGTTTTGACCAGGCAGAAGAACTGGTTCAGACTGCGCTCGAACAGGAACCCGGCAAAGTTGCCTATCAGCACAAGTTGCTGGAAATTTACTATGCCAACAAGGACGCAGAAAAATTCACAGTATTGGCCCAGTCCATGGCTGATGCAGGCGCAGAAGCTGCGGACCCGGATGCATGGAATCGTACCAAGTTGATGGGTGCTGATATTGATCCTGAAAATGCACTGTTTGCCGATGCCATGGATGCACCAAGTCAGGATATTACCGAAGACCTGGATATGGCTCTGAGTGAACTGGAATCACAGCTGACAGAAGATGTTGATGCAGCGGTTGCGGACCTTAATGCTCCATCTGAAGATCTGGAAGACCTGGATCTGGGTGACATCGTTGGTAAGCCTTCTGAAAGTGATGTCCCTGTAATGGAAACACCAACAGAAGCCCTGGCAGAGGAAACACCGGAAGAAGTCATTCCTGAGACAGTAACTGAAGAGGATGCTGCAATAGAAGAACTTGCAGCTGAACTGGAAGCTTTCGATATCGAGACAACCACCGGCTCTGATGAGGGTGCAGGAGAAATTCCATCCACTGGTGACAGCTTCGGTTCAGATGAAGATCTATTATTGGATGATGATCTTGGTGGTGTGGATGAAATTGACGATGTGTCTACCAAGATTGACCTGGCACGCGCCTATGTTGAAATGGGCGACAAGGAAGGTGCAAAAGGCATTCTTGAAGAAGTGCTTGAAGAGGGTAGTGAAGCGCAGAAACAGGAAGCGCAGACGCTTATCGCAGAGATCTCATAAATGATCCGTCATCCTCGCTTTCGCGGGGATGACAATAATATCTATCTTAGGCGCTTTTTGCGCCTTTTATCGTTTTACAGAAAATGAAAATCGCATTAGGTGTTGAGTATAACGGCGGTAACTTCCATGGCTGGCAATTACAGCAGGAAGGTGTTCGCACCGTGCAATTGAGTCTGGAACAAGCCGTTTCGAAAGTAGCCAATCATCCAGTGCGTCTTTTTTGTGCCGGGCGAACCGATACCGGTGTACATGCCATTGGTCAGGTAGCTCATTTTGAGTCAGAGGTGATACGCAGCGAACGTCAATGGCTGCTGGGAATCAACGTTAATCTGCCTGATGATGTCAGTGTTAACTGGGTCAAGGGGGTCGATGATGATTTTCATGCGAGGTTTTCGGCAGTCAGCCGCTCTTATCGATACCATATCTGGAACAGGCCCACACGCTCGTCGTTGTTAACCGGCAAGGTAAACTGGACACATCATTCACTTGATCACGAATTAATGCATAGCGCTGCCCAGTTGCTGGTGGGTACCCATGATTTTTCGTCTTACAGAGCATTACAATGTCAGGCAAAATCGCCGATTAAAACACTGCATTACCTGAATGTTGAACGCCATGGTGATATGATTGTCATAAAACTGAAAGCCAATGCCTTTTTGCATCACATGGTCAGAAACATTGCCGGTGTGTTGATGGCGATAGGCAAGAATGAACAGGATGTAAGTTGGTCTCAGGAAGTTCTAGAACTGAAGGATAGAACGCTTGGAGGGGTAACAGCTGCTCCGGATGGCCTTTATTTTGAAGCGGTGGAATACCCTGAACATTTCGATATTCCGGACACTGTTTTTCCTGCGCTGATGTAGATTGAAAATCTCATGACGAAACGAACCCGTGTTAAAATTTGTGGCATTACCACTGTTGGTATGGCCCGGGAGGCTGTAAAACACGGTGCAGATGCTATCGGGCTGGTCTTTTATCCTCCGAGCCCACGTCACTTAACAATCGAGCAGGCGACTGAAATTGTCGCATCTCTACCTGCGTTTGTGACGGCTGTAGGGCTTTTCGTCAATGAACAGGCTGATGAGATAAGCCATATCATCAGTAAAACCAAAATCAATCTGTTGCAGTTTCACGGCAATGAATGCCCGGATTATTGTGCCAGTTTCGATTTTCCCTATATCAAGGCGCTCAGGATGACTGAAGATGTCGACCTGTTTAAACAAAGGTCGGATTATTCCGCGGCGCAGTCACTATTGCTCGATACCTATCGCGCCGGTGTTCCCGGCGGCACAGGTGAGGCTTTCGACTGGGATCGCATTCCCCGGGAACTGGCTGAAGAGGTTATACTGGCCGGAGGTCTGGAGGCTGATAACATTACCCGTGCCATTCAGAGGGTCAAACCCTATGCCGTTGATGTCAGTGGTGGTGTAGAATCCTCTAAAGGTGTTAAAAGTCCTGAAAAAATCAGGCAGTTTATGCAAGGAGTTAAGATTGCAGATCAATGATACTCAATTAACCGGGCTGCCTGATGAGAAGGGGCACTTTGGCCCATACGGTGGTGTGTTTGTTGCGGAAACCCTGATGCAGCCACTGGAAGATCTGGCACAGGCCTATCAGGATTGCCTCAATGACGAAACCTTTCTGGCGGAACTGGATGCTGACCTGGCCAATTATGTTGGCAGACCTTCTCCGGTCTATTACGCAGAACGACTATCGCGTGAACTCGGTGGTGCCAGGATATATCTCAAGCGTGAAGACCTGAATCATACCGGTGCCCATAAGATTAACAATACGGTTGGCCAGGCGCTGGTTGCCAAGCGCATGGGCAAGACACGCATTATTGCCGAAACGGGAGCCGGGCAGCATGGCGTGGCTACTGCTACCGTTGCTGCTCGCCTTGGCCTGGAATGCGTGGTTTACATGGGGGAGGTTGATGTTGCCCGCCAGGAAGCCAATGTTTATCGCATGAAGCTGCTGGGTGCCGAGGTCAAAGCGGTTTCTTCAGGTTCAAAAACGCTTAAAGATGCTTTGAACGAAGCCATGCGTGACTGGGTGACAAATGTTGATGATACTTTCTATATCATCGGAACGGTTGCCGGGCCTCATCCCTATCCGGCCATGGTCAGGGATTTTCAGACAGTCATTGGTCGCGAAGCAAGAAAACAGATGCAGGAAATGACAGGTGGTCTGCCTGATACGCTGATTGCCTGTGTTGGTGGTGGTTCCAATGCCATTGGTCTTTTCTATCCCTTTATCAACGACAAAGATGTGCGCATTATCGGTGTTGAAGCCGCTGGTGATGGACTCAGCACAGGCCATCATGCAGCGCCTTTATGTGATGGTCGTCCAGGTGTGCTGCATGGCAACCGCACCTATCTGATGGAATCTGACGATGGTCAGATTGTTGAAACCCATTCAATTTCGGCGGGTCTGGACTATCCTGGCGTTGGACCGGAACATGCCTGGTTAAAAGATACCGGTCGAGCTGAATATGTGGCCATCGATGACGAAGAAGCGCTTGATGCTTTCTATCGTCTGACGCGTACCGAAGGGATTATCCCGGCGCTGGAATCCAGTCATGCCATCGCACAAGCCATCAAGATTGCCCCTGATTTACCCAAGGATCACTCTATTCTTATCAATCTTTCCGGCAGGGGAGACAAGGATATGCATACAGTGGCCCAAAGAGATGGGATAGAAATATGAGTCGAATTGCAGCTAAATTTGATAGCCTTAAACAGGCTCAGCGTAAGGCGCTGGTGCCCTTTGTCACTGCGGGTGATCCTGATCCATCCATTACCGTTAAACTGATGCATACACTGGTTGAAGCCGGTGCTTCCATGCTGGAACTGGGCGTGCCATTTTCAGACCCCATGGCAGATGGTCCTGTGATTCAGAGAGCCAGTGAAAGGGCGCTTGAACACAATGTATCCATGACAGATGTTTTCGGTATGGTTAAAGCTTTCCGTGAAACCAACACTGATACGCCAATTATTCTGATGGGGTATCTTAATCCGGTCGAAGTGATGGGTTATGTGGAATTTGCTGCTGCTGCCGCTGCTGCTGGTGTTGATGGTGCGATTATCGTCGATATGCCTCCACAGGAGGCAGGTGATTTGGTCAAAGCGATGCAAGCCAATCAGATTGATCCGATTTTCCTGATGTCACCAACCAGTACCGATGAGCGAATCAAACTGATAACTTCTGCAGCCAGTGGTTTTGTGTACTATGTTTCTCTAAAAGGTGTCACCGGTGCAGCAACACTGGATGTGAAGGCAGTAGAACACAAGCTGGAGCAGATCAGAAAACATACCGATCTGCCTATCGGCGTCGGTTTTGGTATATCGGATGCTGACAAGGCACTACAGATGTCGAAAATCAGTGATGCGGTCATTGTAGGCAGTGCGCTGGTAAAACAGATCGAAGCCAACAGTGAGGATCATGAAGCCATTTTAACCGCTGCCAGGGAATTGATTGGTGGTATGCGTCAGGCCATGGATGTATAAATACTGAATAAACATTTAAGGATCAAAGAATGAGCTGGTTTGATAAATTGATGCCCAGTCGCATCAAGACCGAGGGTGGTTCCAAAAAAGCTGTTCCTGAAGGCTTGTGGGCCAAATGTCCTGGATGCGGTGCCATTCTGTACAAGGCAGAACTGGATAGAAGTTTCAATGTCTTCCCCAAATGCTCGCTTCAGAATCGTTTTGATTCGAGTCGCAGAATTGAGCTGTTTCTCGATCCGGATAATCAGCAGGAAATTGCTGAAGACCTTCAGTCACTTGATCCATTGAAATTCAAGG